>CALMJN010000060.1 GCA_937864385.1 uncultured Methanosarcinales archaeon
CGGTTATACTTGCCGAAATTGGGAATTTTAAGGATTTCAGGACCGGAGATAAATTGGCGGCTTATTGCGGATTAGTGCCCTCGGTCTATCAATCGGCTGGAAAGCTGATCACCGGACACATCACTAAGCATGGCTCGCCTCATGTGAGAAGAATGCTGATCAAGGTCGCACATGCTATATCAAGGACAAAAGCCGATTCGAAGCTGAAGCGGTTTTATTTCAGAATTAAGGGAAGGCATGGAGCCAAAGTTGCCATCGTTGCTCTGGCCAGAAAGGTCATTTGTATCCTGCATCACCTGATTGTTAATCGCGAGATGTTTGAGGACGAGGCTACGAACAAATCCAAGCGAAATAAGCCTGGTAGATCTTTCTCATCGCCTGAACCGACTATCACAGACGCAATTCAGATTCTCGTCAGAGCTGGATATGCGGTCCAAAAAAGATCCGAGCGAGAAGGAGGATAGATCGCAACATCCTCCTTCTTCGGATTGCTTTCATGGTAAACAAGGATTGAAACCGATAGTGGAGGATGACGAAACTACTCCTATCGATCGTCCGAGGGCGAGTTCCAAGAAAACAAGGATCGAAACCCAGCCGTATGGAGGGCTACGCCCGGAACGTTGGCGGGTCCAAGGGCGTTCCACGAAAACAAGGATTAAGCAACTATTCGGGATTTCCGATAAGTTGCCACTGGCGTTTCAGAAAGCGACTTCTATGCAACTCTCCGGAGATTCCGGATAGTTGGAATAAGTCAAGTGTTATTGCGAAGTACCATAAAAGCAGAATCGAAAGCGCGGGAGGAAGAAACGCAGGCAGAGCTTTAAAGATTTCAGATATCAAGCCCTCAAGAAGTGGAGAAGATAGGCTCCAATCCTGTAATTCCTCTCACCACTCCTCCTAAAGCACGCTCTTCGCAAACCTCAAACTCATCTCTATCTGCCGCTTAACGTCGCGCCCCGTGGTCTCCATATGCCCGGGGTACATGATCTCCACATCCAGCCCCGTCAGCCGCTCAATCGACGCCACCAGATCGGGGGTGCTCCCGCCGTACATGTCCGTCCGCCCGATATTGCCATCCGGAAATACAGTGTCCCCGGAGAATAGCACCTTGGCCCGCGGCTCATACAGGCACAGGCTGCCCTGAGAGTGGCCCGGCGTCTCCAGCACCTCCAGCTTCCACTCCCCTGTGTCCAGGACCATGCCCTCTTTCAGCGTCTCATCGACCTCGTATTGGGGGGCCTGCTGGCCGAAGAGATAGGCAACCGTTGCCAGGTCGTCTCCCACCGCCCCCACCTCCTTCTCGCTCAAAAGAAGCCTGGCGCCCGTGGCCGCTTTCAGCTCCGGCGCTGCCCCGGAGTGGTCGTGGTGGCAGTGGGTGAGGACGATTTTTTCTATTTTCGCCGGATCGATGAGCTTCTTGATGTTTCTCAACGTCGGAGCAGCCATCATCCCCGCGTCGACCAGAATGGGCCTCTCGTCCAGTATCAGATAGACATTGCCGTCGAAGGCAGCACCGCTAACCTTATGCACTTCCACCATGAAATAAACACCAGCAAGAGCAAAGCAGCTCTTACGATATATCTGTTGGTATCAATGACGCTGATAGAAGAGGCAAAGAGGGGGCGGCTGTCCCCGGTGATAGAATGTGTGGCCCGACGGGAGAGGCTGGAGCCGGAGAAGCTGGCCCGACTGGTGGCAGCGGGAAGGGCGGTGATCCCCAGAAACATCCGCCGGGAGAGCCCTGCGGAAATGGCCATGGGAGTAGGTGAGGCTCTCTCGGTCAAGGTCAATGTGAACGTGGGCACCTCCCAGAATCTTGACTCCCCGGAGGCTGAGGTGGAAAAGGCCCGCGCGGCGGTAGCGGCCGGAGCGGATGCGGTGATGGACCTCTCCACCGGAGGGGACCTGGATCTGGTGCGCCGGCGGATACTGCAAGCAGTCAGCGTTCCCTTAGGCACCGTCCCCCTCTACAATGCCGCGGTGGAGAAGGACTTGAGCAGCCAGGGCTTTTTCAATGCCCTGGAAAAGCACGCCAAAGACGGGGTGGACTTTGTCACCGTCCATGTGGGCGTTAATAAAAATACACTGGAGCGGCTGAAAAACGATCCCCGCATCATGGGCGTGGTCAGCCGGGGAGGTTCCTTGACCATGAAGTACATCAGCGAGACGGGGGAGGACAATCCCTACTATAAGGAGTACGACTACCTCCTGGAGATAGCTCGTGAGTACGATCTGACACTATCCCTGGGCGACGGCCTGCGGCCAGGCTGCATCGAGGACGCCTCGGACCGGGCCAAGTACATGGAGTTCATCATGCTGGGCGAGCTGGTGAAGCGGGCCCGGGAGGCGGGAGTCCAGGCCATGGTGGAGGGGCCGGGGCATGTGCCCGCCGATGAGATTGAGACTTCCGTCAAGGCCATGAAGCACCTCACCGATGGAGCGCCCCTCTATCTGCTGGGCCCGCTGGTGACGGATATCGCTCCCGGCTACGACCACATCACCGCAGCCATGGGCGGGGTCATCGCCGGCTTGGCCGGAGCCGACTTCCTCTGCGCCACCACCCCCTCCGAGCACCTGGACCTGCCCACCAAAGAGGATGTGGCGGAGGGAACATATGTGACCCGCATCGCCGCCCACGCCGCCGACCTCACCCGCCCGGAAGTGCGGGAGCGGGCCCGGGCCTGGGATGGCCAGATGGCCCGTGCCCGCGCCGATCTGGACTGGCAGGGACAGTTCCAGGCGGCCATCAATCCGGACCGGGCCAGGCAGATCCGGCACCGCAGGGGAGTGGAGACGGACACCTGCACTATGTGCTCGGAGCTATGCGCCATCCGTCTGGCCAGAGAGGCCATGGAAAAGGGAATAGGAAATAAACGCTAGCCTGCTCGGGCAGGATTAGGAAAGCGGACCCGCCGGGATTCGAACCCGGGCCCGAGGCTCCGGAGGCCTCTATTCTATCCAGACTATACTACGAGTCCACGCCTGAATTGAGGTAAAAAACTTTAAAGATATAGGCAAGCTGCTCCGTGAGGAAGCAGCCGCTGCTGTATGTTTAGCTTTCCAGCACTATCTCGATGTTCACATTCTTGGGAACCTGGATTCTCATGAGCTGGCGCAGTGCCCTCTCGTCGGCATCGAGGTCGATCAGCCTCTTGTGCACCCTCATCTCCCAGTGATCCCAGGTGGCGGTTCCCTCCCCGTCCGGACTCTTCCGGCAGGGAACCGACATCCTCTTTGTTGGCAGCGGGATGGGTCCCGCCATATGAACTCCGGTCCTCTGAGCTATGCCCTTGACCTGGCCGCATATATCGTCCAGCATCAGGGGATTGGTGCCGGAAAGTCTGATTCTTGCCTTCTGCATGTTTTACACCAAAAAGGATGACTCAGCGTGGTACCACGCTGATGCACATGCCGGCGGCAACGGTCGTGCCCATATCTCTGATGGCGAACCTGCCCAACTGGGGGATCTCCTTCACCGGCTCAATGACCATGGGCTTGGAGGGGGTGACCATGATGATGGCCGCATCTCCGGCCTTGATGAAGGCGGGATTCTCCTCCTTGACTGCTCCGGACCTGGGATCCAGCTTGGCCAGGATAGCAGTCAGGGTGCAGGCGATCTGGGCGGTGTGGCAATGGAATACGGGGGTGTACCCGGCGGATATGGCGCTGGGATGCTGCAAGACCACGATCTGGGCCTTGAACTCCTTGGCCACGCTTGGGGGCTTCTCCACCGATCCGCAGACATCACCGCGGCGGATATCCTTCTTGCCCACGCCGCGCACATTCCATCCGATGTTGTCGCCGGGGAAGGCCTCAGGAACCTCCTCGTGATGCATCTCAATGGACTTGACCTCGCCGGCCACATTGGCGGGCTGGAAGACGATCTTGTCGTTCTTTCTCATGACCCCGGTCTCGACGCGACCAACGGGCACAGTGCCTACACCGGAGATGGTGTAAACATCCTGGACCGGTACGCGCAGGGGCAGGTTGGTGGGCTTCTGAGGCACCTTGAGGTTGTTTAAAGCCTCCAGCAGGGTTGGGCCCTTGTACCAGCTGAGGTTATCGCTGGCCTTGGCCAGATTATCGCCCATCAGGCCGGACACGGGTATGAAGGGAATCTCCTCCAGCTTGTATCCCACCATCTTGAGCAGCTTGCCCACCTCATCCTTGACCTCGTTGAACCTCTTCTCGTCGAAGGGCGGGGTGGTGGCATCGATCTTGTTCATGGCCACTATGAGCTGGTTGACGCCCAGGGTTCTGGAAAGGAAGACATGCTCCTTGGTCTGAGCCATGACCCCGTCCGGGACGGCCACAATAAGAACAGCAGCATCAGCCTGGCTGGCGCCGGTGATCATGTTCTTGACGAAGTCCCTGTGCCCGGGGCAGTCCACTACAGTGAAGTAGTACTTGGCGGTGTCGAAGCGGTGATGGGCGATGTCGATGGTGACGCCCCTCTCGCGCTCTTCCTTGAGGCTGTCCATAACCCAGGCGAACTCGAAGGTTGCCTTTCCCTTGGTTGCTGCTTCTTTCTTGTACTCATCAATGACGTGAGGATCTACTGCTCCCGTCTCGAACATCAATCTGCCTACGGTAGTCGACTTGCCGTGGTCGACATGTCCTATGAATGCTAGATTGAGGTGTGGTTTGGTATCTGCCATAGTCAATCTCCTTGTCTTTCTCTATTTCTGCTTTGGTGTTTAATCTTTTCGAAGGTCGACCTTCAGACGACCTTCAAGTAATCGGATGGTTTGGGCATCTCAGGCTTGAGGCCCTTCCTGGTCCTGATCTGCTTTACTGTTTCCAGCATCAGGTTGCCAGGCAGCGGCTCAAATCCGGCGAACTCCGAGGACCAGAGGGCTCGGCCTTCCGTGGCCGATCGGATGGCTCCGGAGAACCCGAACATCTGGGCCACAGGCATCTTGGACTTGAGTATGATCATGTCTCCCTGGCTGTCCATGCTCAGGATGATGCCTCTGCGTCCCTGGATCTCAGACATGGCTCCTCCCATCTGATCCTGAGGCACCTGTATATAGACGTTCTGGAAGGGCTCGAGCAATACCGGCTCGGCCATGAGTATTCCGGCCTGAACCGCCTGGCGGACGGCGGGAATGACCTGGGCCGGGCCGCGGTGGACGGCATCCTCGTGCAGCTTTACATCCATGAGCTTGGCTTTGACTCCCTGCACCGGCTCTCTGGATATGGGTCCGTTCTTGAGCGCCTCCTCGAATCCCTCCAGTATCAGCTCCATGGTCTCCCGGAGGTACTGAATGCCCTTGGTCATATTCAAGAGGACGTTGGTTCCGTAGTAGCCGACGATGTTCCTGGCCTCATCCTTGTCCATGCCGTTCTCGATGAGGATCTTACGCCGCTCTATCTCCTCCATCTTCATGCTGATCTTGCCCTCTTTCAGGGAATCGATCACTCCCTGCTCCAGGGGCTCGAACTCCACATAGAAGCGGTTGTGATGGTTGGGAGACTTTCCTTCCACAGGTCCGGCTCTGCCGGCGATGGACTCGCGATAGACCACGATGGGGGGAGACGTCTTCAGCTCCACGCCCCGGTCGCGCTGCAGCCTTGTTACCGTAACATCCAGATGCAGCTCGCCCATTCCGGCCATGAGGTGCTCGCCGGTCTCCTCGTTGATGGTGACCTGGAGGGTTGGATCCTCCTTGGCGATTTGCCGCAGTACCTCAACCACCTTGGGCAGGTCGCGGGTGTTCTTGGCCTCCACGGCCACGGTCATGACCGGCTCGGAGACGTGCTTGATCTGCTCGAAGGGGGTCATGCCGTCCTCAGTGGATACTGTGGAGCCCACTATGGCATCCCGCAGGCCGGTGACGGCGGCGATATTTCCCGCCGGAATCTCCTCCACCTCCACCCTCTCCGCGCCCATCATTATGCCCGTCTGCTGGATGCGGTTGGTGCTGGCCACGCCGGAGACATATAGCTCCATGCCCCGGTGCAGTGTCCCGGAGAATAGCCTGCCCGTGGCCACCTCTCCGGCATGGGGGTCTATCTTGACCTTATTGATCATGAAGGCCACCGGCCCCTTGGGGTCGCATGTGGCCATGGCCTTTCCCACCGGGCTGCTCCAGTCGCCATGCCAGATGACCTTGACACGCTCCTTCTGGGCCTCAATGGGGCTGGGCAGGAACTTGACCACCATATCGTTAACCGCCTTGTAAAGCGGGACCTTCTCAGCCAGCTCCTTCATCTTGCCCGCCCGGCAGTATTCTATCACCTGCTCAAATCCGATGCCGGTCTTCTTCATCTGGGGAACGCTTATGGCCCAGTTGTAAAGGGCGGAGCCGAAGGCGATATTTCCCCGGGCGGCATCCAGCTTCCAGCCGGCCTTATATTTCTCCTCGTCCATTCCGGAGATCAGCTTGTTGACATTGTCAATGACCTTGCCCAGCCGGGCGGCCATATCCTTTGGCTCAACCTTGAGCTCATTGATCATGCGGTCCACTTTGTTGACGAAGAGAACCGGCCTGACTCCTTCCCGCAGAGCCTGGCGCAGCACGGTCTCCGTCTGGGGCATGGCCCCTTCTACCGCATCAACCACTACCACTGCCCCGTCCACGGCCCTCATGGCCCGGGTGACGTCACCGCCGAAGTCCACGTGGCCCGGGGTGTCGATCATATTGATCAGATATTCCTTGCCTTCTACCTCATGGACCATGGATACATTGGCCGCATCGATGGTGATTCCCCGCGCCTGCTCCAGGGGATCGAAATCCATGAAGAGCTGCCTGCCGGCCAGGTCCATGGAGATCATGCCTGCGCCGCCCAGAAGGTTATCAGAAAGGGTTGTCTTGCCGTGATCTATATGTGCCACGATTCCGATGTTCCTGATCATCTCAGGCTTGTCCATCAAGGTCGTGACACGTTCTGCTATCTTCTTCCTCTTGCCCATAATACGCCTCGCGAAGTTTAAGATAAATATTACAAGTTCCTGGTTAGGACTGAGAGACGTCGGACTCAATCTATTTAAGCTTTCGGCCTCTTCAGGGCGGTTTGCCAGTATGTATTGGCCGTCCGGCCCTGCCATCCGATAAGAACAATCCCAGTGTTTGTTAAAGAAATTATTATTATGGATAAAGCTTAAATCGAGGGGGGCAGAGCAGAGCAAGGTTTTTGCGATGGCGCGCTTGATAATGAAATTTGGCGGTGTTTCCGTTGCTGACGGAAGCAGGCTGCGACATGTGGGAGATCTGGTCCTCCATTTCTGCCCTGACAATGAGATCGTATTGGTGACCTCTGCTCTGCAGGGGGTTACCGATGATCTGCTGGCCTGTGCCAGAAAGGCGGCCCAAGAGGGAAATGTCTCCGATGTGATCGAGTTCATGGAGAGGATCACCGATCGGCACAATCAGGCCATAGATGATGCAATAAAAGATCCTGAGATCGCCAAGGAGATCAAGGAGACCATATCCGGGAAGCTGTCCGAGCTGGAGAAGGCCTATATAGGCATCTGCTACCTGGGGGAGCTTACGGCAAGATCCCTTGACTATATCTCCAGCTACGGTGAGCAGCTGGCAGCGCCCATCTTATCCGGCGTGCTCAGGGACATGGGCATCCCCTCCCGGCACTTCACCGGCTCCGAGGCGGGGATAGTCACAGACAGCAACTATGGCGACAGCAGGCCGCTGGAGAAGACTTACAGCCAGATACCCCAGAGGCTGATGCCATTAAACGGCGTTCCTGTGGTCACCGGATTCATTGCCAAGGACGAGAAGGGCACGGTCACCACTTTGGGCCGGGGCGGATCGGATCTGTCCGCTTCCCTGATCGGTGCAGCGATTGATGCCGATGAGATATGGTTCTGGAAGGAGACCTCGGGGATCATGACCACCGATCCCAAGATAGAGCCGGAGGCCAAGTCCATTCCCGCCATATCCTATCTGGAGGCCATGGAGCTGTCCAACTTCGGGGCCAAGGTTCTCCACCCCCGGGCCATTGAGCCGGCCATCAGAAAGGGCATACCGGTGCGGGTCAAGTGCACCTTTGATCCCGATATTCCCGGCACCCAGATCGTTCATGACGATGTGCCCAAGGCGGATGTGATCAAGGCGGTGACACTGCACAAGAATGTGGCTCTGCTCAATATCTCCGGGGCGGGGATGATTGGAACTTTGGGGGTCGCCGCCAGGGCTTTTACCGCTCTGGCCCGGGCGGGCATAAATATAGTCATGATCAGCCAGGGCTCCTCCGAGGCCAACATCTCCATGGTCATTGAGGAGCGGCAGGTGGAGAAGGCGGAGGATGCCCTGAGGGCGGAGTTTCCCCGGGACCTGGTCAAGGAGATATCCCATGATCACGATGTCTGCGCCGTGGCCGTGGTGGGGGCGGGAATGGCCGGAACTCCCGGCGTGGCTGCCCGGGTCTTCAAGGCCATGGGGGCGGCCAGTATCAATGTGGTCATGATCAGCCAGGCCTCCGGCCAGCACAATATATCCTTCGTGGTGGCATCCAAGGATGCAGAGCGGGCAGTTCGTGAGCTGCACCGCGAGTTCGGGCTGGGTGCAGAGGCATGAAGAAGCTGACCTACGCCGAATCCGGCGTCGACATTCACCAGGAGAACCGCTCCATCGAGGCCATGAAAGCTGTGCTCACCGCCCGGCGCAAGGGCTTCGGAGCGCCCATGACCGAGATCGGCCACTATGCCGGGCTCCTGGATATGGGCAGCTTCGCCCTGGCCATGACCACGGACGGGGTGGGCTCCAAGGTGCTCATAGCCAATGCCATATCCAAGTGGGATACGGTGGGAATAGACTGCATCGCCATGAATGTCAATGACCTGTACGCCATCGGAGCCGAGCCCATTGCCTTCGTGGACTACCTGGCGGTGGAGAAGGTCGACCCGGAGCGTGCGGCCCAGATAGCCATCGGTCTGGCCAGAGGCGCAGAGATCTCCAATATGAGCATCGTGGGTGGAGAGACCGCCTCTCTGCCAGAGATCATCCGGGGCTTCGACCTGGCGGGCACGGCGATAGGGGTGGTGGACAAGGACAAGGTCGTCACCGGGGAGAAGATCCGGGTGGGGGATGTGCTGGTGGGAGTTCCCAGTTCGGGGCTGCACAGCAACGGCTACACCCTGGCCCGGCGGATCATCGCCGAGTCCAAGTACACTTATTTCGATACCATGCCCGGCGGGGAGAGGAGCATCGGGGAGGAGCTTCTGACGCCCACAAGGATCTATCCAGAGATCGTGGAGCTGGTGAAGGAGTGCGATGTGCACGGCCTGGCTCACATCACCGGATCGGGGCTGCTCAAGCTGCGGCGCATATCCAATCTGGGCTTTGAGATCTCTGAACCCCTGGAGCCCCAGCCCGTCTTCCGATTCTTGCAGGAGCAGGGGGGCGTGGATGATGAGGAGATGTACCGCACCTTCAACATGGGAATGGGCTTCTTGATAGCCCTGGATGAGTCCGAGGCCAAAGAGGCTTGCCGGATCATGGGGCCGGGCACCCGGATCGTGGGATCGATAGTAAAAGAGGGATTGAAAGCAGGCCGCCTGAGCTTTTGAGCCTGCTTTTCTTATTTTCTCTTTTTCTCTTTTCTCCACCTTGAGGCTCTTTTTTGCCCTTTTCGGCTTTTGCTATTGCTTTTACTGCTTTTTCTCCCCGAAAAGCTCCTCCAATTTGGCCTTGATGGCCCTAATGGAGTCCACCGCCGGGCAGTCTACATCTATGGGCGGCTTTCCGGCCAGGTCTGCCTCCACCAGGCACTTGTCGAAGGGAATGGTGCCCAGCACCGGTATGCCCATTGCAGCCAGCTTCTCGGCCACTGGTCCCGGATCATCGGCCTTGTTGATCACTGCGAAGTACCTCTCGATGCCGATTCCCTTGCCCAGCTGCATTATCCTCTCCACTGTATCTATGGACCTCATGCCCGGCTCCACCACGGCGATCATGGCGTCGACGCCCCTGGCGGTGGCCCGGCCCAGGTGCTCGATGCCCGCCTCCATGTCCATGATCACCAGGTCCTTCTCCCGGACGATGACATGCCGGATCAGGGCCTTGACGAAGGCATTGGCCGGGCACATGCAGCCCGAGCCTCCCGAGTCAATTGTGCCCATGACCACCAGCTTGACGTTGTCCGGTCCGGTGCAGCCGCACATGGAGACCACATCGTCCACCTTGGGATTCATCTTGAACATGCCTCCGGGCATGCCCGCCCGCTCCTCCACCAGTTTCTTGTGCTCGGTGACGGGCCTCGGAAGCTCTGCTATTCCCAAAGCCGAGCCCAGGTTCATGCTGGGGTCTGCATCTATGGCCAGGACGTTGTAGCCGTCGCGGGCGAAGAGCCGGGCCAGGGTGCCGGCCAGGGTGGTCTTGCCCACGCCTCCTTTTCCTGAAATGGCAATCTTCATCTTAGTTAGCCTCACTTGATCCATGGGATGATACCGGAAGGCCTTTGCCAACCGGCTCATCTTATCCTGCTTATGTATCCTCAGTTCATATGGAACATGTAGGTTTAAATCGATTCTGGATGATGCATGAGGTGGGATGCAAGAAAGATGAATGAGCCACAGGCCGGGGCAGGGCTGAGCCTCTCCCCCAATGCCATAGAGGTTCTAAATAAGAGATACCTCTGCCGGGATCAGCTGGGGCAGATAGCGGAGAGGCCGGAAGGAATGCTGGAGCGTGTGGCAGGGCATGTGGCCCTGGCGGAGAAGAGGTACGGCGGGGATGCAGAGCTATACCGCCGCCGGTTCCTGGAGATGATGGCCCGCCTCGAGTTCCTGCCCAACTCGCCCACGCTGATGAACGCCGGGCTGCCTTTGGGGCAGCTGTCCGCCTGCTTTGTTCTGCCGGTGGAGGACTCCCTGCCGGGCATATTCGACGCCCTCAAGAATATGGCTCTCATCCACCAGAGCGGCGGAGGCACGGGTTTCTCTTTCTCGCGCCTTCGGCCCAGGAATGATGTGGTGGGGGCCACGGGAGGGGTGGCCTCCGGGCCGGTCTCCTTTATGCGCATATTCGATGCCGCGACGGAGGTGATCAAGCAGGGTGGCCGGCGCCGGGGGGCCAATATGGCCGCCCTGCGGGTCGATCATCCCGATATCCTGGAGTTCATAGGGGCCAAGGAGCGGGCGGGGGCCTTGGAGAACTTCAATATCTCCGTGGCGGCAACGGATGAATTCATGGCCAAAGCCAGGGCGGGCGGGGAGATCGAGCTGATCAATCCCCGCACTGGACGGGCCACAGGCCGGATGGATGCCGGAGAGATCATGGAGCGCGTGGCCAGCGCCGCCT
>CALMJN010000061.1 GCA_937864385.1 uncultured Methanosarcinales archaeon
TTATCTCTATCCGGGTGTACCTGGCACTTGGCATAGCTTCTGCGCTCTCCCCGCCCACTAATAAATAAGGTTCAGAGACTTGAAGACATTTAAACCATGCTGTCTGAAATTGAGGAGAATAATGAGGGCACTCTTGCCGATACTGCGTTCAGAAAATATCGTGATAAATATCGGTATCAAAAACAAAGCTCATTGATCAGGAGTTAATAAAAAAATGGGGCGATGATTTCCCATCGCCTTCAGAAATGAAACTCAATGTGGAATGGTATGTAGAATACCCATATGAAGTATATCAACATCAGGACAAGGCCCAGGGGAACGCCCAGCTTGGCCCATTCCTTGCTGGATATGCCCAGCTTTCCGGCGGAGATGATATTGGGGATGTTGCCGGGGATGAGCATGCCTCCGGAGACCAGAAGGCCCATGAGCACTGCCTGAATCTGAATCGGACTCATTTTGGTGCTGATCTCAGCCGCGGTTAGTGTGGCGTTATCCAGAATGGCAGAGATCATATTCACCCAATAGATATATTCGGGTGGTATGCCCAGGATATACTTGTCTATGATCACCTTCATGCCGCCACCCAAAAGCAGCAGGGCCATGACGAAGATATAGACCTTGATCGCCCTTATCACAACGTCCCTCAAGCCTCCGTCCTCTTCTTCAGTGACCTTGCATTCCATAGCCTTGGCTTTTCCGGTAAAGAACATGGCCAGGAGGCCCATGGCCAGACAGCCGGGTATGATGTAAACGGCCAGCTGGTTAAACAGGAAGAAGAATCCGGCATGGTAGGGCTCTGCTTGCAGCTTGGTGATGGCGATGGTAGAGAGAGGCTCGCCCACAGGAGTCAGAACTGCTCCCAGACCAATGGAGAAACAGGCGATGATCACCAGATTGATCTTGGTCTGCCGGTCAAAGGGCATGCAGTTCATCAGCTCTACCAGCAGCAATGAGGCGATGATGGCGGTAATGATGCTGGAAAGCAATCCCAGGATGGATACGATTAAGAACACAATTATCTTAACTGGAACCACCTGAGTGATGGAATTCATTGCTTTTTGGACGGTACTCTTCCCATAATGGAATAATAGTCCTGCAACAAGCACTGCCGGAACGATTCCCTTGATTATAGGCTCCTCAACGGCTTCCATCACCAGATGCATATTCCAGCCGATCAGCCCAACTTCGTGTTCGGTGTAGTTAAGGGTCTCTACAAGTAGCTCTTTGTTGTAGAAGCTGGATATGGTGACCGCCAAAACGCCCATAACGAACAGAAACACTTCAAGATTGTGCTCTATCTTCTTGACCATGAATGGTCCGACGAGCACTATTAGAACAATGGCAAATAAGCCAAGATCTAGTGGGTCAAATTGCACGATTTTTCCCTCCAATATTTGATATCGCTAAGATTCGCCGGCAAAGGCCCTGTCGGCATGGGTATCCCAAATGCTGCAAGACGCTCCTATTCTTGCTCGCACCAATCAGCAGGCTACGCCAAGGTCTCTCCATTCTACTCCCCCACGCTGCTCCAATTGTCATTCACTGGTTTAGCTTGCTGTATGGGCATGGTAGACTGGAAAAACAGCCATTGATGAGCCCAAATGCGCCTTTGGCGCATCCAGTTCCAATTTGATGGACCTGTTATCGAATTACATGGCAGAATGATATCCATAGCCAGCCTACCGGATAAACGAATATGTCAATTGCCCGAGCGCCAGGCAGTCAGGCAGACCTAGCAAGGCAGAGCATGAGCAATATCTGGCCAAATCCTTGAAGGGAGGTGGTCTAAACTCACGGCAAGCAAGCGATGACTCTAATTTTATGTCCATAGCTGGTCCACCTCAAGGTTCATTGGCTAAAAGGTTTTTAACCTTTTTGGTGTAATTTTAAAAAAGCAATTTGGTATAATAGCAATAATAGCATTGAAGTTATGTGAGGTCTAATACAATATAGCCAACCATAAAGCGCAAATTAAGGCTTGAATAAAAGCCAAAAGCATTTAATATTGGAACAGCAT
>CALMJN010000062.1 GCA_937864385.1 uncultured Methanosarcinales archaeon
CGAGGACTTCAACTACGCCAGAGAGTTTAATAGCCTGGATCTGGCGGCGGTGAAAAAAGATCTGGAGGCGCTGATGACCGACTCGCAGGACTGGTGGCCGGCGGACTTCGGTCACTATGGCCCTCTGTTCATTCGCATGGCATGGCACAGCGCCGGCACCTATCGCACCGGCGACGGTCGGGGCGGCGGCGGCAGGGGACAGCAGCGCTTCCCGCCTCTCAGCAGCTGGCCGGATAACGTCAACCTGGACAAGGCCCGTCGTCTGCTCTGGCCCATCAAGCAGAAGTACGGCCGGAAGATCTCCTGGGCCGACCTGATGATCCTGGCGGGAAACGTGGCCCTGGAGTCCATGGGACTGCAGACCTTCGGCTTCGCCGGGGGCAGGGAGGACGTCTGGGAGCCGGATCAGGACGTCTATTGGGGCGCTGAAGACAGGTGGCTGGGCGGTGAGAAGCGCTATTCCGGGGAGCGGGATCTGGAAAATCCTCTCGCTGCCGTGCAGATGGGCCTGATCTATGTCAATCCGGAAGGCCCCAACGGCAACCCGGACCCGATTGCCGCCGCCCAGGATATCCGCGAGGTCTTCGCCCGCATGGCCATGAATGACGAGGAGACGGTTGCCCTCATCGCCGGCGGCCACACCTTCGGCAAGACCCACGGCGCCGGCCCTGCCACCCATGTGGGGCCTGAGCCGGAGGCAGCGGGCATCGAGGATCAGGGCCTGGGCTGGAAGAGCAGCTTTGGCACGGGAAAAGGGGGGGACGCCATCGGCAGCGGCCTGGAGGGCATCTGGACCAACACGCCGACGAGGTGGAGCAACAACTTCTTCCGAATACTGTTCAACAACGAATGGGAGCTGACCAAGAGTCCTGCCGGTGCATACCAGTGGACGCCGAAGGGCGGCGCAGCCGCCGGCACGGTTCCTGATGCCCATGATCCGTCCAAGCGTCATCCGCCGGGAATGCTGACCACCGACCTCTCCCTGAGGTTTGATCCGGTCTACGAAA
>CALMJN010000063.1 GCA_937864385.1 uncultured Methanosarcinales archaeon
CGTGCAGGCGTGCCCGTATGGCTGTCGATTCATCGACCCGCGGACGATGGTCGTGGACAAGTGCTCGCTGTGCTACCACCGGATCACGAAGGGCCTCACCACCGCGTGCTGCGAGACGTGCCCCACCCAGGCCCGCGTCCTCGGCGACCTCAAGAACCCGAAGGACCCCATCCACGAGTTCCTGCGCACGCACAAGGTGCAGGTGCTGAAGCCCCAGATGGCCACGGGCTCGAAGATCTGGTACGCCGGCCTCGACGGGTCGGTTCGGTGAGGAGGCGGCCGTGCACGAAGGTCTGACGAGCCTGGTCGAAGGCTTCATGTACCCGAACGAGATCGAGCTCCAGTGGAGCGTCCTCATCGTCCTCTACCCTTACATCACCGGCCTCGTCGCCGGGGCGTTCATCCTCGCCTCCCTCGAGCGGGTGTTCCGGGTCGAGGCCGTGAAGCCCACCTACCGGCTGGCTCTCCTGACGGCGCTGGCGTTTCTCATCGTCGCCCCGCTGCCGCTCCAGCTCCACCTCGG
This sequence comes from uncultured Methanosarcinales archaeon, assembly GCA_937864385.1. GTDB lineage: Archaea > Halobacteriota > Methanosarcinia > Methanotrichales > Methanotrichaceae > Methanothrix. The sequence continues at coordinate 524 of CALMJN010000063.1, forward strand.
CCACCCCGAGCGCTCGTTCTCCATGTACCTCACGCCGAACCCGTCCTCGGCGATGGCGATGTTCGGGTTCGTCTACCTCTGGTACCTGATGGCCGTCCTCGTCCTCGAGATCTGGCTCGACTACCGGGCCGAGATCGTCCAGACGGCGAGGGAATCGACGGGGCTGAAGAGGCTCCTCTATCGCACCATGGCCCTTTGGAGCGACGACCTGAGCGAGGAGTCTCGCCGGCTCGACGACAGGATCGGCTACATCCCGACGATCGTCGGCATCCCGTCGGCGTTCCTCCTCCACGGCTACGTCGGGTTCATCTTCGGGTCGATCAAGGCGAACCCCTGGTGGTCGACGCCCCTCATGCCGATCGTCTTCCTCTTCTCGGCCATCGTCTCGGGGATCGCCCTCGTCCTCCTCATGTACATGGCGACCTGCGTCGCGAAGCGGATCCCCATCGACATGCGCTGCGTCGACACGATCGCGAAGTACCTCTTCTACGCCTTCATCATCGACTTCTCGCTCGAGATGCTCGACCTCATCCACCGGATCTACGAGGCGGACGAGTCGTTCCGGGCACTCGACTTCATGGTGCGGACGCAGCTCTACACATCGCAGATCGTCGTGCAGATCATCCTCGGCACCCTCGTGCCGCTGGGCATGCTCGCGTCGGTTCAGTTGTTCAGATTGTCTGCGCAGGCGCGGCGGTGGGTCTACGGGACGGCCGGCACGCTGACGCTGATCGGCATCTTCGCCATGCGCTGGAACGTCGTGATCGGCGGCCAGCTCTTCTCCAAGAGCTTCCTCGGCTACACGACGTACAAGATGGAGTTCGCGACCCGCGAGGGGCTGCTCCCCGCGATCCTCCTGATGATCCTGCCCTTCGTCATCCTGTGGGTGCTGGTGAAGCTGCTGCCGCCGTGGGTGGACGAGAAGCCGGGGCAGAGCGGGGCGATGATACCTCCTCACCACTGGTGGTATAGCTTGAAGGGTTCTTATTGTGTTTATTCCGCCGGAAGATTTTCATAGTACACAAATGCCACCGAACCGGATACCTTCGTTGAAACAAGTATAGCATTAAACTAATTAATACTTATAGATCCAGGTGAAGTTTATCAGGTATTGATTCCTCGAATGTGCTTAATGCTATAATCATTATCAGATATATGGTTAAACAGAAAACTATTCTCGATCAAGCAGCCAGTCAACTAAAGGAAGCCTGCAAGGCCTCTCATTCACATTGGATTGCCTGGATGGAGTTGACTGATACAGGATGGAAATTCAGCCTTGAATGCGGCATAACTCCACCACGCCGCCGTGCTCTAAACGATTTCATCAGCAAAGAAAAAACCTCAAGTTGGCTGGCAGGAGCATTAAGCAGCGGTAGAGTACGTTCTCGAAAAACCAGCCCGGAGGCGCTTGAGCTCGGATGTCAGCACGTCTATGCATTTCCCTGTCAGCTGGCTCAGCGCATACTAGTTGTTGGCGCAGACGGGCTGGATACCTATGCAGAAAACCTTCTGCGCATCTTGGCCATGCAACCACTTTCTGTGCCCCTACATGAAAAGACAGTGGTTGATATTCCGCTTTGGCTGCAAGAACCTGGTTTCGACGCTCCATATAACACACAACACACATTTGACCGCATCCTGGAATATTTGACCAAGCGAATTCCATGCAGTCATTCTTTTCTGGCAATTCGTTCAGGTGAAACCTTTTTTATCAAAGCACTTTGGGAAAGTTCACCCGGGAAAGCAAATCTTGAATTATCTGGCTACGAGTTACACATACAAGAGGATGAAATCTTATCCCATCTTGTGACGAGCCATCGTGGCTTAATTATCCGTCATCTTCAAGAAGCAAGCAAACAACTTCAACGCGTTATGTCACCGACAGCCAGTAGTTGGATGATTGTCCCTATCCTGATTGGTCAGCGTGTTATTGGAATCATCGCTTTTTCTTCCAACCAATCGGACAGCTATCACACCACTGATC
>CALMJN010000064.1 GCA_937864385.1 uncultured Methanosarcinales archaeon
AGGCGGCCAGGATGCTTACATCATTCCGGGCATGCCGCCCATACCGCCCATGCCACCCATTCCGCCCATGCCGTCCATTCCAGGGGGTGCCGGCGGGGACTTCTTGGAGGCGATGACGTCGTCGATCCTCAGGATCATGTTGGCGACCTCGGCCGCGGACTTGACGGCCTGGGTCTTGACCCGGAGAGGCTCGATGACATTGGCCTTCAGCATGTCCACCGGCTTGCCGGCGGCCAGGTCCAGACCCATGTTCTTGGAGTTCGCTCCCTTCTTCTCGTGGGCGGACTTCAGCTGGATGACCATGTCGATGGCGTCCAGTCCGGCGTTCTCGGCCAGGGCCCAGGGGATGATCTCCATGGCGGAGGCGAAGGCCTCGATGGCCAGCTGCTCGCGGCCACCTACGGTTGCCGCATACTCGCGCAGGCGCAGGGCCAGCTCGACCTCGGGAGCACCGCCGCCGGGGACAATCTGTTTGTCCTCCACCACTACGCCTACAACTCGCAGCGCGTCTTCCATGGCCCGGTTCAGCTCGTCCACCACGTGCTCAGTTCCGCCTCGGAGAATGATGGATACAGACTTGGGGTTCTCGCACTCCTCAACGAAGGTCATCTTCTCGTCGCCGATCTTTCTCTCCTCGACGAGGCCGGCCTTGCCCAGGTCATTGGCTGTGAGGTCATGGATGCTGGTCACAACCCTTCCGCCCGTTGCTCGCGCCAGCTTCTCCATGTCGCTCTTCTTGACCCGGCGCACGGTGTAGATGCCGTCCTTGGCCAGGAAGTGCTGGGCCAGGTCATCGATGCCCTTCTGGCAGAAGACCACATTGGCTCCGGTGGACTTGATGGTGTCTACCATGCCCTTAAGCATGCTCTCCTCCTGGTCCAGGAAGGCCTGGAGTTGGTCAGGGGAGGTGATCTCAATCTTGGCGTCGACCTCGGTCTTCTCGATCTCGATGGCAGCATTAAGCAGGGCGATCTTGGCGCCTGTGACTTTTTTGGGCATATTGGGGTGCAGCCGGTCCTTGTCTATGACCATGCCGTGCACCAGCTCGGAGTCGGTGATCCCGCCGCCCACCTTCTTCTCCACGGTGATATTGTCTGTGTCCACCGAGCCGTCGTCATCCACCACAGCTTCCACTGCCTGGACCGCCAGGCTGGCCAGCTGGTCCCGGGCGGTGCCGGAGCCCTTGCCGGTCATGGAGGTTATGGCGATCTTCTTGAGAAATTCGGTATCCTTTACCGAGACATCCGTGGCGATGGTCTTCAGAATCTCCAGGGATTTGTCCGATGCCGCTCTGTAGCCGGCAGCGATAACCGTGGGATGGATCTCCTGATCCAGAAGGCCCTCGGCCTGCTTGAGCAGCTCTCCGGCCAAGACCACTGCGGTGGTGGTGCCGTCTCCCACCTCGGCATCCTGGGTCTTGGCGATCTCCACCATCATCTTGGCCGCGGGGTGCTCTATGTCCATCTCCTTAAGAATAGTGACGCCGTCGTTGGTTATGACCACATCGCCCAGGGTATCGACCATCATCTTGTCCATGCCCTTGGGCCCCAGGGTGGTCCGGACCGCTCCGGCCACGGCCTTGGCGGCCATGATGTTCGATCTCTGTGCTTCCCGGCCAGCCGTTCTCTGGCTGCCTTCCTTGAGAATGAGTACTGGTGTTCCACCAAATTGTCCTGCTGCCATTCTATTTCCTCCAAATAGGATTAAATCAAAGCGAGATATCCGGTGTTTGAACTTCTATATAAAGGCTGCGGGCATTTAAAAGAGGGGCTATTGTCAAATAGGGCGGCCTAGGCCCTCAAGCCGTTGGAGGCCTTCTCCTGCCGGATCATGTACTGGAGAACCAGGAGGACCAGTATGTTTCCCGCCAGCCCCAGCAGGGCTAAAAACTGCACTCTGTAGAAGAGGAAGACCTGCACCAGGAATATCTGCACCAGCACTGCTCCCTTGAGAAGCTCATAAGACTGCAGCCGGCTGGCGGCCATGCGTATGGCGGCAGCAGCGACCAGGGCGGCGGCCAGGCTGGCGGAGAAGAGCCCAGCCAGGTCAAAGAAGTTTATGGAGGGGAATATGGCGTCCAGAGCCACATCCCAGCGGAATTTGGCATAGAAGAGGAGCAGTCCTAAAGCTATAGCCGAGACGGACTGCAAAACGAAGAAAGCGATCATGGCCTTGACAAACCAGGGCCTTTTGATCAGCCGGATGTAGATCAACCTGCTCTTGTACTTGATTCTGGTGTAGAAGTCGGGTCGGGGCACAGGCACGGAATCGGTGGAGTGGAGAAGCTCCTGCAGGGAATGGACCAGGGGATCGTCGGGGGGAAGGTCCTGCAGCAGCTTCAGGGCCCGCCTTCTCTCCCGGTGGTCCAGGTCCTCCAGCACCACCTCCTTGGCCAGCTCCAGGACATTGATCAGCTTCTCCTGATCGCTGAGAGTGGTTTTATTGACCAGTACCTCCACCAGAAGGTAGAGCAAAACGAAGACCAGATAGATCAAAGCCACTGTGGGCCGGAAGAAGTAGTCATTGTCGCCGGTGATGAACTTGCCCAGCTCATCGATGAATGCGCCAAATCCCAGGCCTCCAATCACCGCCACCAGATAGTTGGCTGATTTGTTGATGTAGCCCAGATTGATGACCAGCGCAATCATCATCAGCTCCCCGCCCAAGAGGACATGGGCGATATGCAAATGCCCCGGGCTAAGGCTCGGATATCCTGTTAGGGCGAGAAAGAAGCGTATTCCCAGGACGGAGCATACCGCTGTTACCAGGAATATCTCCAGCAGTGTTCCCGCTTCCAGGTTGCGCACGAAATGACGGTTGAATGGATTATTCTTGCGGATGAATTCCTTCATTCTCCATTCACTTCAGGCCTCTTCAAGCTGATAATAGTATTCTCCCTGCTCTTTTTGCATTCTGTCGAGCC
>CALMJN010000065.1 GCA_937864385.1 uncultured Methanosarcinales archaeon
CGGGGGTCAAACTGCGCCTCGATCCGACCGTCGCCGCCCGTCCGCAAGACCACCCCGCTGCCCAGGCGGTCCCCGCCCTGCACCGGACCGTAGTCCCCCCGTGGCCGTTTCGCCTGCGCTTCGCCGCTGACGTTCGCGACCGTGAAGTCCTCCAGCTCCACCGTCGCCACTTCGTCCCCCGGCCTCTCATTCATGATCCGGACGCCCTGGTCAGCCCAGCCCTGCACCCGCGCCTCGTGAGGTTGCCACGTCCCCGCGCCCCAAAGCCCGCCAGGGCTAAGAGGAAGGAGGAGAGCACCCGGCGACGCTATCGGCTCTTGCAGCTTTGCGAGATCATTTAAATCTTGAGGCCATTGAATTGCTGCAATTGCAGCCATAAGCCTTAAACATCCATCACTAAGCAGAGGTTTGAAGAATGTCTCATCCGATAGAACTGGGACTGGTATTGGAAGGCGAAGATGCCAGGGATTTCCTTGAAGATCTCAGAAATCCAAAGGCAACTAAAGAACAGATAGAGATGTTCATGGAAGCCATCAAGCTCTACAAAGAGCATCCTTTCTAATCGGTATGATCATACCTTTCTCTGAGTATAACCTGCAATAGAGATCGCCTGAATAGATGCGGATAAAATAGAAATGTTTGCGGGTGCCGGCAGCGAGCCTATGCAATCCTCGCCACCGCCGCCACCTCGTCCCCGGCCTTGACATTCATGATCCGCACGCCCTGGGTGGCCCGCCCCTGCACTCTGATCTCACCCGCCGGGATCCGGATCATCACACCCTCTTTGGTCGTCACCAGCAGCTCATCCTCCTCGGAGACGGTGGTGGTGCCGCAGACATAGCCCTTCCGGGCGTCGATATTCTTGACCCCTTTTCCTCCCCGCCTCTGAATGGGATACTCCTGCAGCTCAGTCCTCTTGCCGTAGCCCTGATTGGTGATGGTGAGAAGCGTCCAGTCCGAGCCGCTATGGATGACATCCATGCTGATCAGCTCGTCTCCCATGTTCAGGCTGATGGCTTTAACCCCCATGGTCCCCCGGTTGGAGGCCCGCACATCGCTCTCCTTGAAGCGAATGGCCTTTCCGAACTTGGTGGCCACGAGAAGCTCCCGGCTGCCGTCTGTGAGCTTGGCCGAGACCAGGCTGTCGCCCTTGAGGTTCACGGCCTTGATCCCCCCCTTCCTGGGATTGGAGAAGGCCTGCAGGGGCATCTTGACTATATTGCCGCTCCTGGTAACCAGGATGATGAACCCCGACTCGAAGCTCTTGACCGGGATGGCCCCGGTTATCCGCTCATCCGGCTCCAGCTGCAGCAGGTTGACTATGGACTTGCCCCGCGCCGCCCGGCCCAGAGAGGGAACCTCGTAGACCTTGAGCCAGTGGGCCTTGCCCTTGTCGGTGAAGAAGAGCAGGTAATCCCTGGTAGAAGCGGTGGATACATCGCTCACGAACTCCTCTTCCTTGGTCTCCGCCCCTATGACGCCCCGGCCACCTCGCCTCTGGCTGCGATAAGCGGTGAGCGGCTGGCGCTTGATATAGCCGGATGAGGTGATGGTCACAGCCACCTCCTCCTCCTGGATAAGGTCCTCCTGGCGCACCTCTCCCTCCACCTCTATGATCATTGTTCGCCGCGCGTCGCCATAATTGCTGATCAGCTCTTCCAGCTCTTTCTTGATTATGCCCAGGATCTCCAGATTGCTGGAGAGGATCTTCCTCAATTCTGCGATGAGCCTTTCCAGCTCCGCCGCCTCGGAGACGATCTTCTCCTGCTCGAGACCGGTGAGCCTCTGCAGCCTCATCTCCAATATGGCCTTGGCCTGCTCCTCGCTGAGGGAAAAAGCCTGAACCAGGGCGTCCCTGGCCTCAGCGGGAGAGGCAGCGGCCTTGATGATCCTGATGACCTCATCTATGTTCTTGAGGGCGATGAGCAGTCCGGCCAGGATGTGAGCCCTCTTCTCCGCCGCATCCAGCTCGAACCGGGTCCGCCTCTCGATGACAATGGAGCGATAGTAGATGTACTGCTCCAGGGACTCCTTGAGGGAGACAGTCTTGGGCAGGCCGTCCACCAAGACCATGTTGTTGACTCCATAGCTGGTCTGAAGAGCAGTGTGCTTGTGAAGCTGATTCAAGACCACATGGGCATTGAATCCGCTCTTGATCTCCACCACCAGGCGGATGCCGTCCTTGTCCGACTCGTCCCGCAGATCGGAGATGCCCTCCAGCCGGCCTTCCTTGACCATCTCCGCCATATCCTCGATCAGCTTGGCCTTGTTCACCTGATAGGGCAGCTCGGTGAAGACGATGCTGGTGCCCTTGTCCGTCTCCTCGATCTCCGATCGGGCCTGCATCATTATGCTGCCCCGGCCGCTCATATAGGCGGCCTCGATGCCCGCCCGGCCCACGATATAGGCTCCGGTGGGAAAATCGGGGCCGGGCAAGAGCCGCATCAGCTCGGGCAGGCTGGCCTCAGGATGGTCTATGAGATGGATGATCGCCCCGCAGACCTCCGTGAGGTTATGGGGTGGGATATTGGTGGCCATGCCCACGGCAATGCCCGTGGAGCCGTTCAGGAGAAGGTTGGGCAGCTTGGCCGGCAAAACCGTGGGCTCCTTCAGGGAGCCGTCGTAGTTGGGGGTGAAGTCCACGGTATTCTTCTCAATATCCTGGAGCATCTCCCCGGCGATCTTGGAGAGGCGGATCTCGGTGTAGCGCATGGCCGCCGCCGGATCGCCGTCTATGGATCCGAAGTTTCCCTGGCCGTCGATGAGTGGATAGCGCATGGAGAAGGTCTGGGCCAGGCGCACAATGGTATCATATATGGCCATATCCCCATGGGGATGGTACTTGCCCATGACGTCACCCACCACCCGGGCCGATTTCTTGTAGGGCTGATCATGGGTCATGCCCTGCTCATACATGGCATAGAGTATGCGCCGGTGTACCGGCTTGAGCCCGTCTCTTACATCCGGCAGAGCCCTTCCCACGATCACGCTCATGGCATAATCGATATAGGAGGACTTCATCTCCTCAGTGATGCTCACCTGAACTTCCGTCAATTGCCTACCTCAAGTATCGGATTAATTGGTCTAATTAATTGGTCTATATTGAATATAACTAATTGAAGATCGTAACATCATACATCCAGGTTCTTCACAAACCGGGCATGACTCTCTATGAACTGTCTTCTCGGATCCACCTGATCTCCCATGAGAATGGTGAAGATGCGATCCGCCTCCACTGCGTCCTCCAGAGTCACCTTGAGCATGGTCCTCTTCTCCGGATTCATGGTCGTCTCCCAGAGCTGCTCCGGATTCATCTCTCCCAGGCCCTTATATCTTTGGATGACCGGCTTGGCCATGGATTGGACCAGGGCGTCGAGCTCCTCATCGTTGTAGGCGTAGCTGATTTGCTTGCCCTTCCGGACCATATAAAGTGGCGGCTGGGCTATGAAGATGTAGCCGGCATCGATCAGCGGCCTCATGTATCGGTAGAATAGGGTGAGAAGCAGGGTGCGAATATGCGAGCCGTCCACATCGGCATCGGTCATGATCACTATCTTATGATATCGGGCTTTATTGATATCGAAGTCGTCGCCTATACCCGTACCAAAGGCCACAATCATATTGCGGATCTCGGCGTTCTTCAGGATCTTGTCCAGCCTGGCCCTCTCCACATTGAGGATCTTGCCCCGCAGGGGCAGTATGGCCTGAAAATGGCGGTTTCTGCCCTGCTTGGCGCTGCCGCCGGCAGACTCGCCCTCCACGATATAGATCTCGCATTTGCTGGGATCGGTATTGGAGCAGTCGGCCAGCTTTCCAGGCAGACCGCCTGAACCTAAGGCATTCTTGCGCCTTGTCAGCTCCTTGGCCTTCCTGGCCGCCTCACGTGCTCGCAGCGCCTCTCCCGCCTTCTCCACTATGGTGGTGGCCACGAGGGGATTCTCCTCGAAATATTCCGATAGCCCCTCCGAGACCATGGACTCTATCAGCCCCCGGATGGAGCTGTTTCCCAGGCGGGTCTTGGTCTGACCCTCGAACTGGGGATCGGGAAGCTTGACGCTGACGATGGCCACCAGCCCCTCCCGCAGGTCTTCCCCGCCCAGCTTGGTCTCGGTCTTGAATATCTTATTGGCCCGGGCGTATTCGTTGACCGTCCTGGTCAGAGCGGCACGAAATCCCATGAGATGAGTGCCGCCCTCACGGGTGTTGATATTGTTGGCATAGGAAAAGACATTCTCATTGTAGGAGTTGTTGTACTGCAGGGCGACCTCCACTGCCGTCCCGTTCTTGGAGCGGGTGAAGTATAAGGGCGGCCTGTGCAGCGTCTCCTTGTTGGCATTGAGGTACTCCACAAAGGATATGATGCCGCCCTCATAGCAGAAGTCGTTCTCCTTTTCCGTCCTCTCATCTTTGATGGTTATGGAGAGGCCCCGGTTTAGAAAGGCCAGCTCTCTCAGCCGGGAGGACAGCGTATCGAAGTTGAATTCGGTCTCCTCGAATATGCTGCCATCCGGCTTGAAGGTGACAGTGGTGCCCGTATCCTCAGAGTGGCCCCTCACCTCCACATCGCTGGCCACGCTGCCCCGCTGGTAGCGCTGCCAATAAATTCGACCGTTGCGGCGGACCTCTACCTCCATCCACTCGGAAAGGGCATTGACCACGGAGACGCCCACGCCATGCAGTCCACCCGAAAAGCTATAGGACTCGTGGTCGAACTTGCCTCCGGCATGAAGAACGGTCATGACGATCTCCAGAGCGGGCCGGCCCAGCTGGGGATGATTGTCTACGGGGATGCCCCGACCGTCATCGGCTACGGAGACGCTGCCGTCCCGGTTTAGGAGCACATTGATCCCCTTGGCATAGCCGCCCAGGGCCTCATCCACGCTGTTGTCCACCACCTCATAGACCAGGTGATGCAGCCCCAGGCTGTCGGTGCTGCCTATATACATGGACGGCCTGCGCCTTACTGCCTCAAGGCCTTCGAGAACCTGAATCTGGCTTGCGTCATATCCCGTTACTTGGCTCAAAACTGATTAATCCCCCTGAATAATTAGGACTGTAATGAAATAACCTGAGACGATATAAGCCTTTCCCCAAAGTATATCATAATTATTATCTAATGTTTCCATACAATGCTGCTGACCTGATGGCGCACGGATCTCCCGGGGAATGAAATGTGGACATAGAGATTACATTGCTCCTCTCCAACCAGGAAAACATCTTAAAAAATTATGAACCAAGCCGCCTCAATTAAAGAAAGCCAAGGTCCGGATTCGAACCGGAGTGGTAATGCTCTGCAGGCATTTGCGTAGCCGCTCCGCCACCTTGGCAATAGGCGCTGCTGCGTCCCAGTGTTGGGTCAGTCTGATTTAAACCTTTATCGCTCGGAGCGCGCTCTTTCGCCGCCGAGGGGCAGGAAGATTTCATCCTCTATAAAGATTGCCATCCCCTGCCCAAGAGTGGCTGGGAGAAGATAATCGGCTTTGATCCCGGCCAGGCGGGAGAGATCGCCTAAATTCTGACCGCCAGCATTCTCTCAATCGCCCTTTTGGCCCGGACGGCCGTCTCCTCCGGCACGCTGACTCGTGGCTCTAAGGTCTGCAGCGCCTGCAAGACTAAAGAGAGATTGGTCTTCTTCATATTCTGGCAGATGGCATTCCTGCTCAGGGGATAAAACTCCTTGCCAGGATTGTCCTTTTTCAGCCTATGGATCATCCCCGTCTCCGTGCCGATGATAAACTCCCCGGCCGGACTGGACCGGGCATGTCTTCCCATCCCCGATGTGCTGTAGACGAAATCGGCCTGATCAATGACCTCCGGGCGGCACTCGGGATGGACCAGCACCTCCGCCCGGGGATGCCTGGCCCGGGCCGCCTCCACCTCGGCAGCAGTGAATTGATCGTGCACATAGCAGTAGCCGTTCCAGGGTATGATCTTCTTGTCCGTGTGGCGGGCCACATAGGCGGCCAGGTTCCTATCGGGCACAAATATCACCTCTTTTTCCGAGAGGGAGGCCGCCACCTCAACTCCATTGGCCGAGGTGCAGCAGACATCGCTCTCCGCCTTGATCTCCGCCGTGGAGTTGACATAGCATACCACAGCTGCCTGGGAGT
>CALMJN010000066.1 GCA_937864385.1 uncultured Methanosarcinales archaeon
TGCTACGTGCGTGATTGGGTATCCGGCTGAGAAATACCAGCGGATTCCTGTGCGAAAGCCCGTCGACGTGACCTGGATCTGAGAGCTGTGTGCCTCGACCGGACGACATGAATGAGACATGTAGGAGAATAATATGACAGACAACGCCAATACGAAGATGCGGAGAATCGGTTACCGGCCGCCCGAAAATGTCGCGGAGCCTGACGAGCTCGTACTCGTTGAATACGTTTCCGGCGGGCGCGTGGCCATCATCACCCTCAACCGGCCGCATGCCGACAACGCGGTCACAACGGAATTGGCGGCACAACTGATCGAGGTACTCGACACCATCGCGGCCCGCCCCACCGTGCGCGTCGCCATCCTGACTGGAGCCGGCGACAGAGCCTTCTCCGTCGGCGGCGACCTGTACCAGCGCAAGAGCATGACGAAGGAGGAATGGCTGCGCCAGCGCCAGGTCTTCGACCGCGTTCTCTACAACTTGCGCAGGTTACGCAGGCCGATCTTCACCGCTGTCAACGGCATGGCCTACGGCGGCGGCTGCGAGATCGCCATCAGCACGGATTTCATCATCGCCTCCTCCCGCCACAACCAGATCTCAGTGGCCTCCTATCCCTCCATCTTCCAGGGCTGCCACTGGGGCAGGTGCTCTGCCAACAGCAGTATGCCCCTCCGTGTAATTCAGATAAAGAGCGCCCCATTTTCCTGGAGCGTCAGCAATAGATCCTCCGGCATATGGAATGCAGCAGCGGAAGCATGGTTCAGCCCCATCCCGGACTCGTCCCACGGCTACTATGGCGGAGCCGAGCTGATGATCTGGCTCGACCGGCAGGTGTTGCAGCCTGCCGGGGAGAAGGTCGGCCGGGTCTTCATTGGTGGTGCCTGGTGGGATGTATGGTATGCAAAAATGTCCCATGCAAATTTGGGCTGGAATTATATTGCCTATGAAAGGGAGGTGCCAACCGACTCCATCCAACTCGACCTTATGGATTTCATCAACGACTCACTCTCCCGGGGCTATATCAACCGCTCCTGGTACCTGCATAACCTGCAGGCCGGCTTTGAGATCCAGGCAGGTGGAGAGGGCCTGACCTCCCACTCATTCTCCGTCCTGATCAATGGGGGAGAAGAGAACGGCACAGAGGCCTTCACATCTCCTCCCCCTTTTAAATGCATGAAAAGATTCAGGGCAATTAAACAGGCCCGCATAGGCCAGCATATTTGAAAAGAGAGAAAGGGATTGTCTCACTGCTGGACTATGGCATATCTATTTATTTTCCCGGCACCCATTCTCTTCATCCATTTCCCAAGAGAAATGGCTTTCAGCAGAAGTCAGAGGTGAGAGGACAATGGGATACTTCATTGTACGATCGCCGGCTGGAGAAATGGGCCAAGCTGGGCTGGATAGAGTGGCATAGGTGAGAAAGATCTTTTAGCCGGCGAGG
>CALMJN010000067.1 GCA_937864385.1 uncultured Methanosarcinales archaeon
TTTCCCTTGCCTTTGAGCCTCTGGAAGCGGGCCGCGCCCTGGGCAAGCCCGAGATCCTCTTCTCCCGCCTGGAAGAGGCATCCATAAAGGAGCTGGAGGGCATTTTTGCGACTCGGATGGCCGAGGCGGAAGGCAAAGGCAAGCTGAAGGTGGCAGAGAAGAAGAAAGAGATCTCCTTTGAGGAGTTTTCCGCTCTCGACATACGAATCGGCCAGATCAAAGAGGCAGAATCGATCAAGGGCTCCAAGAAGCTGCTCCGGATGCAGGTGGACATAGGCGGAGAGATGCGTCAGGTGGTGGCGGGCATAGCCGAGGCCTATCCCGCAAAAGAGTTGGTGGGGGCCCAGGTGGTGGTCCTGGTCAATTTAAAGCCGGCCAAGCTCTTTGGCATAGAGTCACAGGGTATGCTGCTGGCTGCCGACCAGGCGGGCAGAGCGGTGCTTCTCAGGCCGGGAGAGGCAGTGGAGACCGGAACCAAAGTGAGATAGGTGTTATAGCAATGTTGAAGGTTGAGAATCTTTCCAAGACCTACCGTCTCAAGGACAGGGAGATTGAGGCTTTAAAGAACATCAGCTTCACCCTCAAGCCGGGAGAGATACTGGGGCTGGTGGGAAAAAGCGGAGGGGGCAAGAGCACCCTTATGAAGATCCTGAGGGGCATGGAGAGCTTTGAGCGGGGCAGGATCCTCCTGGATGGCCTTATGGTCACCCCTGAATCGGATGATGAGACGAAAAGAAAGCAAATGGCGATCACGGCCATCCATCTGCAAAGGGACTTTGCCCTCTGGACGGAGAGCGCTCTGAAAAATGTAGTGAGGAGGATCCATTCCCGGGAGACCGGCTACGAGGTTCTGCCCATTCCCGAGAATCACAATTACGATCAGCTTTACCAGGAAGCCCTTTACTATCTGCGTTTGGTGGGCCTGGAGAAGAAGGCCAACCATCTGGCCACCGTCCTTTCCGGCGGTGAGAAGCAGAGGCTGCTCATAGCCAGGCAGCTGGCCAAGAAGCCCAAGATCCTGCTCCTGGATGAACCGGCGACCATGGCCTGTCCTGCCACCAAGCAGGAGGTCTTGGATGCCATAAAGAATGTCAATCGGGAGCTGAACCTGCCCATAATCGTCGTCTCTCACCTGCCGGAGATTCATGCCTATCTGGCGGACAGGCTGGTATGGATAGATGGCGGGGAGATTGTGGCGGATGGCAAGCCGGCCCCGATATTGAAGCGCTTCCTGGCCGGCATGGGCGAGGCCATTCCTCTGGCAGCCAGATCCGATACCCAGCCCCTCATCCAGGTCAGAGGCCTGTACAAGAGAAACTGCCTGGTGAGCACGGGCGAGGTCCTGGAGGTCTTGGCCATGAAAGATCTCAATTTGGATATCAATAAGGGAGAGATCACCTCTATCATCGGCAACAGCGGCGGAGGTAAGACCACCCTCCTCAAGATCATGCAGGGGGTGAGGATGCCCGACGAGGGCAGCGTCTTGTATCGCCACGGCCAGAACTGGGTGGACATGATGACATATTCCCCGGAGAGGATGGAGGTGCGTCAGGGCCTGGGAATCATGTACCAGGAGTTCGCCCTTTATGCTGGAGAGATGATCATTGAGCAGATCGCCTATCAGCTGGGGGTCAAGGGCACCGATGTCATTGAGAACGCCAGGGCGGTGGCCGAGGAGATGGGCATAAGCGACAAGGTCCTGGATGTGATATACGCCATGACCGATATGTCCGAGGAAGATGCCAAAGCAGCATTGGAGGCACTGGGGCTGACCAGGGAGATCTTCAAGGACCTCTTCCCCCGCTTTCCATCCACCGAGGCGGAAAAATTCGCCCGCCCGATCTTCCAGTTGCTCTCCCTGGATCCGGAGGTCATGTGGAAGCTGCCCGAACAGCTCTCCGGGGGAGAGAAGGTCAGGGCATCCCTGGCTATACTACTGGCCGCCAGACCAAGGGTGCTGATCCTGGATGAGCCCTTTGGAGACATAGATCCCATTACATTGCGGGAGGTCTCCAATGCCATAAAGAGAATCAATGGGGAGCTGGGGACCACCATACTTTTAGTCAGCCACCACGTCGATTTTGTGAAAGAGGTCTCCCACAGGGCCATCTACTTCGAGAACGGGGCCATTGTGGCCGACGGCAGTCCGGAGGAGGTATGCAATATCTTTCTCTCATCCTGCAATGCCCCTTACCTCAAGCGTCTGGAGGAGCTCTCTATAGCTGGCGGATGATGGGCAATGGATGAGCAGATTCTCGAGGTCTACCGCCAGGTTGCAGATCAGATCTCGGAGCAGGAATTCCAGGATAAGGTGGAGGAGAAGGTTGCCCTAATGGCCGGCCTGTGCGACGGCCGGACGGCAGCCATGCTGGTGGCCCGGGATCTGGGCAGCAGCGAGATTCTGACCAAGATCGGAAGCATCAGGCCGGATATGGGAAATGTCTCTTTTGCCGGCCGGGTTATTTCCATATCTGAGATCCGAGAGTTCTCCCGCTCAGACGGCTCTATGGGCCGGGTGGTCAATATGACCCTGGCCGATGAGACGGGATCGGTGCGCCTGGCCCTTTGGGACGAGAATGTGGAGCTGGTCCGATCCGGCGAGCTGAAGGTAGACCAGTGTCTTAAGGTCAGAGGCCTGGCCAGGGAGGGCTATGCCGGTACTGAGGTCTCTTTGAGCCGGGGGGGAGGCCTGGAAGAGGTGGACATGGACATCAGGCCCCGCCAGGAGGCCTATAAGATCGCAGAGCTAAAGGCGGATATGGGCGATGTCAGCCTCCTGGGGATGGTGGTTGATCCTGGGGAGGTCAGGGAATTCCTGAGAAAGGATGGCAGGGCAGGCCGGGTCAGGACGGTTCTCTTGGGAGATGAGACCGGCAAGATCAGGCTTACACTCTGGGACGATCAGGCGGCCATGCCCCTGGAGAAGGGGGAGAGCCTTGAGGTTATGGGCGGATCCTGCCGGGAGAGGTATGGATCACTTGAGATCTCCACGGGAAGGCAGACCTCCCTCAAAAAAAGCAGCAAGAAGGTTGTCTTCCTGGAGAGCATTACTCCCATCCAGGATCTGGAGCCAGGGGTTATCTGCAGCGTGGCCGGATTTGTGACCGGCCTCGGCGAGGTGAGGGAGTTTCAGAGAGATGACGGCAAAGCGGGCCGGGTGGCCAATATCTACATCTCCGATGATACGGGACGGATCAGGGTGGCGCTGTGGGGAGATCATGTGGATCTGCTCCAGGGCCTGGATCTGGGATGGCGGGCGGAGATCATAGACGCCCAGGCCAAGAGCGGCTGGAATGATGAGCTGGAGATCTCCTGCGGCTGGCGCACCCGGATCACTTTCGCCCCGCCTGGATAGAATGGTTAAAGATAGAAGGAAAAGGACGGGGATTGATGGCTACGATATTGCTGGAGGATCTGCCGGGCGTCGGCCCAGCCACGGCGGAAAAGCTGCGCGAGGCTGGTTTTGGAACGGTGGAGGCCATAGCGGTAGCCTCTCCGGGGGAGCTGGTAGCAGCGGCAGAGGTGGGAGAGGCCACTGCGGCCAAGATCATAGCGGGAGCGAGGCAGGCGGCCGATGTGGGCGGCTTTGAGACCGGGGACCAGATCCTGGAGAGGAGAAAGCAGGTGGGCAAGATCACCACCGGCAGCAAAAGCTTCAATGAGCTGATGGGTGGGGGGATGGAAACCCAGTCCATTGTG
>CALMJN010000068.1 GCA_937864385.1 uncultured Methanosarcinales archaeon
AGAAACTTTGCGGATAAATTTATCTTCTAAGAGCAGCCTAAAAATTATATAAATTATTAATACTAAAATTAATGTAATGATTCCGCGTGTCAGGTAAGTGCTTTGAAATAAGAAGGTAAAAAGCCATAATGATACTATAGAGACAGCCAAGAACAGAGGAATAAACCAACTTCGAGCCATGATCAATTCATCGCCATATTCATTGGCCTTCCCCTCCTTATTAATTTATCTTATCATTGATATGTCCATTTGTTATAAGTCATTTGTTTATCTCCGGGATTTGATCAGAAAGATGCTATGCAGCATCCCTCTGAAGTACTATATTCTGGTAAGGATAGGGTATCTCTATTCCCTCTGCATCGAATCTCTTCTTGACTGCTTCCCTTATATCGCATCCGGTATCAAAGGCATCTCCCCGGCTTGGCACATGGAATGTCAGCCTGAGATTTACGGCAAAATCCCCCAGCTCCGTGAGTCTGACATTGATCTCCTCATCCTTCATCACCTGTGGATGCTGCTTCGTCTCCTCAATTATTATTTTTCTGGCCTTATCGATATCAGATGTATATGCTATTCCGAAGTCTACCGGCCAGATAGCCTCTGGACTCCCGATGCTCCAGTTGACAATATAATCGCCGCTGATCAGGCTGTTTGGCACAATTATTCTCCTCAGGTCCCAGGTGCATATGATGGTGTGCCTCAAAGTCAAATCCTCAATATGCCCATATTCTCCCTTGAAATCAACATAATCGCCGATGCGAATCGGTTTGAAAACGGCTAATAATATGCCAGAAATAATATTAGACAGAGAATCCTGAGCCGCAAAACCAATGGCAATGCCTGCCACACCTGCACCGGCCAGCATGGCAACGGCTACCCGGTTGAGAGCAGGGATCTGCAATATGATCATTAAAATTCCAATTATGTATATGGCAGCCACAATGAGTCTGCGGGTAAGGGCATGGGAGGTCTGATCGAACTCCTTATCCATCTTGCTGGCTTCAAATATGTGAGGGATATGCTTTTTAAGCACTCTATCGGCCATTCTGGCAATGATGATGGTCGCAATCAAAATTATCAATATAGAAATGCCGGTTGTCAGAATCTCCCATAAATTTGAGCCCAGAGCCCTCTCAAGATATTCTACAGAGAAATATTCCACTACTGAAGCAGGCTCGGTTTTAGAACTCTCGCCAATCAATTCTGCAGGTATGGAGGGATTCTTCGAGGCTACATCGACCATATAAAAAGCCATCAGCCGCAATACTTATAAGTTTTATGATCACCAGGGAAGAGAAGCTGTTGCTTATGGCGATTATAAATAAAATAAATCTCAAGGGCTCAGAGGGCCTGATCAGGAAATCGAGATCTACTGGATCATTTCTAGCTTTGCTCTTGATCCTGGGAGTTCTGCTTATTGCCTCTATCGCAAATTCAGCAACATACATTGTCTCAGAGAAATCGGATGATTATTCAATCCAAAGCGCCATCAATAAGGCCGTGGACGGGGACAGGATCATAGTCAAGAGCGGGACATATTCAGAGAGAATAAATGTTACAAAAAGATTGATCATCAGAGGCGTCGACACCGGGAACGGACTGCCGGTAGTAAATGCAAATGGAAGACGGGACGCCATAACTCTGATTGCAGATGGCATCTGGCTGGAGGGTTTCCTGGTCATCAACTCGGGCAGCGCCTCAGAGGATGCCGGAATCAAGGTGCTGTCAAGCAAGAACATTGTTCGTGGTAATATTTTAAATAATAATTCATACGGACTATTTTTAAAGAATGCCTCTTATAATGAAATTAAATCAAATCAAGCCTTGGGTAATGATGTGGGGATTGCGCTTCAATCCTCAAGAAATAATACAATCGTGGATAATTACGCAGCTAATAACTCCTTTGCCGGGATTTTTTCTGGCAATTCCAAAAACAGCATCATCAGAAACAACTCAGTTTATGGGAATTCCTGGGTGGGCTTATTGTTCAATAACACAGAAAATGCCCTGATTGAGGAAAATACCGCCTTTGCAAATGCAAACGCCGGCATTTGGGTCCGAAATTCAAGATATAATCAGATAAAAGGCAATAATGCAAGCTATAATCCGATATTTGGATTTATCCTGGATCGGTCATTCAATAATACATTTTCCATGAATACAGCTAATGGCAATCTTGATGGGATCAGCATGGATCTGTCTCATGATAATATCATTTTAGAGAATAATATTAGCCAAAATAAATTTGGAGTATACCTGGATGGATCGGATAAAAATCGAATTTATTTAAATAATTTTATTCATAACAATATAAATGCATATTCGTACAATTCATCAAATCAATGGAGCTCGGATAAAGCATTCAGCTATCTATACCGAGGAATAATATCCTGGAATTCCATGGGCAATTTCTGGCATGACTACCAGGGGGATGATGCCTTTGACTCGGGGATAGGAACCTCAGCCTATGTATATGAATTCATAAGAGACGAAGCTCCCTTGATCTCCATGAAAGAGAATTATAAAATCCTAAAATGAATATACTCCACGAATTTGAATATACTCCCGGAATTCTTAAGCTAATGAGCCTTGATAGAGAGGAGAGACAATGGCCTCCCGTTTAATAGAGATTAGCCTGCCCAAGAATAAGCAGGAAGCACTGGAAGAGCTGATAGGGAGCAGAAATGAGGTAATTGATATCATCATCCAGCCTTCCATGGGCTTTTGGAGGATCCCGGTACACGGCCAGTGGAAGATCCGTTTTTCTACAGACAAGATCCTGGCCAGAATGCTGATAACGGCGGAAGAGAGCCAGAGCATCATCGACCTGATAGAGGAGACATTCCAGGATGAGGAGGGGTTCAGGCTCAATATCTTCGCCCTGGAGGCCACTTTTCCAGCCATCTTTGAAGAGAAAAAGCCCGATTCAGAGCCTTCCATGGAAAAAAAGAACGGTCCCAAGGAGAGCGTGAGCCGGGAAGAGCTGCACAATGATCTGGTGGAAGGGGCCAAGACCACCTATATCTATGTCTCAATGATAATCCTCTCTTCAATTGTGGCAGCAATTGGTGTCCTCAACAACAATGTCGCAGTGATTATCGGGGCCATGGTTATAGCTCCCATGCTGACCCCAAATGTCTCCCTTTCTCTGGCTACCACCCTGGGAGACCTGGCCATGGCCAAGAGCTCACTTAAAACTATAGTCATCGGCATCTTCATTGCCGTCTTTCTATCCTTGACTATGGGCATCTTCTTGCCTGTGGATCCCTCCCTGCGGGAGATATCATCCCGAACCAGTGTCGGGCTGATGGACATCGTTTTGGCATTGGCTTCCGGCGCAGCAGGAGCTCTCTCTTTTACCTCATCGGCGCCATCAGTGCTCATTGGAGTGGCAGTGGCAGTTGCCCTCATGCCTCCATTAGTTGTTTTCGGATTGCTTTTAGGGGCGGGATACTACACCCTGGCCATGGGTGCTCTGCTCCTCTTTCTGGCAAATATATTCTCGGTGAATCTGGCTGGAGTTGCCACCTTCATCGCTCAGGGTATTGAGCCCAGGAGCTGGTGGGATGCCAAAAAGGCCAGGAGAGTTACCATCCTGGCTATTGCGGGGTGGGCTATATTATTGGCCTTGATGATAACGTTTATTTTTTATGGAGACTTCCGTATAATTAAATGAATAATCAAGGGTGATAAGATTCTCA
>CALMJN010000069.1 GCA_937864385.1 uncultured Methanosarcinales archaeon
CAATAACAGAATACCAAAAAGTACGAAAACTTTTTTCAAGAATAAATAAGAATAAATAACTATAGCAATAACAAAGTTAACAATTGCTTATTAAAAGTATATAAATAAAAATTTAAATTTGTACCTCATCATCCTTGACCCTGGTCAGCCGGACTACAATGTCCCCATCCGGACAGGTCACATCTGCATAGCCCTCTCCCTTCTCCCAGGGCATCTTATCCGAGTAGCGCATGGCAAAGGCAGAGGGGAATACGGCGTTGAAAGCCCGCACACACATGCCCTCCGGGGTCCTGGCCTCGAATATGAATTTCTCGCCCTTTTGCATCTTGGCCGCCCCTATGCACTTTTCTTTATCCCCTGCGATGCTCATGACCTCGCATCTTATCTTATAAACTGCCATTCTAACAACCTCTTTTGCCTTTGATTCATTTTGATCTATTCTGACTCGATACTATTTCAATCGATCTGCAATAGATAGATGGAGATGAAGTGGGATCGCTTTTGTTTCTAAAGGATCTCTATGGCTCTGCCATCTTCTCCAGTGCGCTTTTTGTACGCTCCAGGAAAAGAGATACAATCTCCAAAGAATCACCCAGGCCTTGATTATAGGACAGCACAGCATAGCCCTCTCTCTCAAGGATGCTCTTCCAGGATTGAGGATCCTCCCCGAAGAGATCCTTTTCCGCGTGCCCCCCCGCCACCAGCATAAAAGGCATGAGCAGGACCCTCTCGGCTCCGCTCTCTCTCAGATCGGGCAGAATATCATCCAGGCCCAGAGCGCCCTCGATGCTGGCCAAATAGACATTTCTATGCTGATTTTTCAGTATGCCTGCCAGCAAGCAGTAGAGGGCATCGGCGGGATGGCCAGTCCCGTGGCCTGCCAGCAGCACCGCCTCCCTTGATCCCTGACCATCTCCCTTGGAGGGGATATCAACGCCCGCCCGGCTGATGAGAGCGGGCAGCATAGACGAGACCGTCCGGCAGTCTGAGAGGCCGGAAAGCAGTGGCAGCCCCAGCTCCAGGCCGGGGACACCGAATGCACAGCCCGGCCTGAGGGAATGTACCAGCTCTGCTATCTGATGAAACTCCCCGCCAGGCACGATCTGCAAGGACTGGACTGCCACCCTGTTGCAGCCAAG
Source organism: uncultured Methanosarcinales archaeon (assembly GCA_937864385.1). GTDB lineage: Archaea > Halobacteriota > Methanosarcinia > Methanotrichales > Methanotrichaceae > Methanothrix. Next base: position 1,140 of record CALMJN010000069.1, read on the forward strand.
ATCCTGCAGCTCCTGCAGTGCACCCAGGAGGCCGGGCACATTGATACCCTTCTTCTCCGTCAGCCTCTTCCTCATGAGATAGGAGGTGAAGGCCAGCCTGATCTCATATCCCGAAAACTCTTTTTCATAGACCTGGACTATTCTCTCATATGTGGCCAGGGCGGGAGAATAGAGAGATCCATAGGGGGCTAAGACAATTCCCCCTTTGCTTTTGGCAGCCATCATAATAACCTCTGCATCATATCAGGCCCGTGGATAGGACCCTAACACCTTCACCATGGCCGCTTTGTCCCTTGCAGCTGCCACAGCCTCCCCCACCTTTTGATCCTGCATATGCCCCTCCAGGTCGATATAGAAGTAGTAGTCTCCCAGTCCCTTTCGGCTGGGCCGGGACTCGATCCTGGTCAAATTGATATTACGCCGGGCAAACTCTTCCAGTATGGAGTAGAGGGCCCCCGGTCGATCTCTGTCCAGATAGATTACGAGAGAGGTCTTGTCTCTGCCGCTCGGGCCTACGCCTTCTCTGGCCACCACAATGAAACGGGTTGTATTGTCGCCTGCATCCTGGATCTCCCTGGCCAGGATCGCCAGGCCATACCTATCTGCGGCATCCTGGCCGGCTATGGCCGCCATCTCCGGAAACTCCTGGGCCAGCCGGGCGGCATGAGAGGTGGAGCCGGTGGTCCTGATCTCCGCTTCCGGATAGTGCTCATGCAGATATTGGCGGCACTGAGCCAGTGCCTGGGGATGGGATAGTATGACCTTTATCTCCCCTCCGCCCTGGCCTATCAGGCAGTGCCTGATGGGAAGGTTGACCTCTCCCACAATGACTACATCCAGCCGCAATAGTAGGTCCATGACTGCAGTAACCGCGCCCTCCAGGCTGTTTTCCACCGGCACTATGCCCGCCTCAATCAGGCCCTGCCGGACGGAATCCAGAATATAGTCAAAGTCAGGGAAATAGACCAGAGTGGCATCTATCCTTTCTCTGCACCAGATAAGTGCCGCCTTCTCCGAGTAGGTCCCCTGCGGCCCCAGGACTCCTATGCGATATTGCTTCAGGCTATTGTGTGGCTTCAATTGCTCTCCTTGGCCTTCTCGTCCATCTCGGCCATGAGCTCCGCCGCCCGGGATACACTGATCCTGCGCTCGGCTGCCATGCGAGCGGCGATGATCTCAATCATATCGCACTTGGCGCCCGCCTGAACGGCTACGTTCTTGGCATGAAGGGACATGTGCCCCCTCTGAATGCCCTCGGAGGCCAGAGCCCGCAAGGCGGCGAAGTTCTGGCATAGTCCCACCGCGGCTATGATGCGGGAGAGCTCGTCTGCGCTTTTGACTCCCAGCATCTTTACCGCTGCCCTGGCCACGGGATGGACCCTGGTAGCCCCGCCCACCAGTCCTACAGCCACCGGCATCTCTATGCTTCCCACCAGGTCGCCGTCTCTGTTCTTCTCATAGCGGGTCAGTGACCGATACTGTCCCCCTATAGAGGCATAAGCATGCGCTCCCGCCTCTACCGCTCTGGTGTCGTTTCCTGTGGCTAAAACCACAGCGGTCACTCCATTCATGATGCCCTTGTTGTGGGTGGCAGCCCGATAGGGATCGACCTGGGCCAGCTCTGCTGCCAGGAGAATTCCGTCCACCACCTCATGCCCTCCTATCTCCTCGGCCTTGAAGATCGCTCTGGCCCGGGCCAGGCGCAGGTCGGCCAGATTGGAGATGATGCGCAGATATACCCGCCCACCGGTCATCTGCTCGATTCGGGGGGCCAGGGACTCGGCCATGGTATTGACGGCATTGGCTCCCATAGCATCCCGGCAGTCAACTATGAGGTGGACCACCACCATAGGCCCCAGCCGGGAGTCTATGACCCTTACCTCGATGTCCTTGACTCCCCCTCCGAACTTGACCAGCATAGGATCCTTTTCATTGGCCATGGCCATGAGATCTTCTTTGTGAAGCAGCACTGTATGGCGGGCGGAATAGGGATCGTCGATGCCTGTGACCTGGATCTGGGCTCTCATGACCGGTCCGGTGCTGCTGGTGAGAAAGCCTCCCCCTTCCCGGGCCATCTTGGCTCCGTTGCTGGCGGCGGCAATGACCGAGGGCTCTTCTGTGGCCATGGGGATCAATATCTCCCGGCCATCGATGACGAAGTTGGTGGCAACGCCCAATGGAACCTGCATTATTCCGACCACATTCTCTACCATCTTATCTGCCGCATCCAGGGACAGGCCCCCTTCTATCTGCTCTATCTCCTCTTTTCCGAGAGATGCCTGCTCAGCCACGGCGGCAAGCCTCTCCGAGGGAGCCAGCCTGTAAAATCCCGATATTCTTGAAGTCATAGATCTCAATTCCTCTATCCCTGTCCCTCTGGAAGGGGAAAAACTTTATTCCCGCCCGGGGATTTATTTTTATGGTCGAGTTTCTCCTCTCCCCTGCGGCAGACATCTCCTGTCTGGAAAGCGTCCTGGGCAGCTTAAGCCCGGTGCAGAAGATGCTTTTAGGAACAGACGGCTCTGTTACCTGCCTATTGGAGGTGGTCACCAACAGTCCGGTCGAGGTTAAAACCCTGGTGCAGAGGGTTATGCCGGCGGACGGCGCTGTGGCCAGCGATTTGGAGATAAAGCCAGGAGAAGAGGTCAATTTCAGGATAGTGCTGCTGCAAAAGAGAGATAGCCAGGAGGCTCTGGTCTATGCCGTTTCCCACACACCCATCTCCCGGCTGGAGGCCGGATTTAAAGATGACCTCACCAGGGCCGATATTCCCATCGGGGCCATCTTGAAAAAGCATAGCATCGAGTCACGGCGGGAGATCACTTCTACCTCATTTGTCCCGGCTGGAGATGAGCACTGTCGGGCTTTCGGAGTATTTCCCCGGGAGGTCATGCTCAGCAGAAGCTACAAGATCATCCGGCAGGGCCGGCCTTTGATCTCTATAAAAGAGTCCTTTCCCTATAACAGCTTTCGGGAGCGGGAGAGGGTGATCATCCAGACTCCTTCCAGGCTTCATCTCACCCTCACCGATTTGACCGGCAGCTGCGGGCGGGTGGATGGCGGAGTGGGCATCTCCATTGATGAGCCCAACATCCTTCTGGAGGCGGAGAGGAGCGAGGAGCTTTCGGCGGAGGGAGAGAATTTCGAGCGGGCCCTGTCTGCGGCCAAGGCGGTACAGCAGCATCTGAATTTGGGTGGAGCACATATCACCCTTCGCGGCGGATACAAACTGCATGTGGGGCTTGGCGGTGGAACCCAGATAGGCATAGCCGCCGGGAAGGCATTATGCCAGCTTTACGGCCGCCCCCTCTCCGTGCGCGATATTGCCCGCATCATCTCCCGGGGCGGGACCAGCGGCATAGGCACGGCGGCCTTTGAGAGGGGCGGATTCCTGGTGGACGGAGGGCACAGCTTCGGGCCGGGAAGGGAGAAGCTGAGCTTCTCACCCTCTTCTGCCTGCGGGGGCATCCGGCCGGCTCCGGTCATCGCCCGCCATGACTTTCCCCAGGCCTGGAAGATCATCCTGGCCCTGCCGGAGGTTGCAGCCGGCGCCCATGGGTCCCGGGAGGCGGACATCTTCCGCCAGTACTGCCCCTTGCCGGAGGCGGAGGTGCATGAGCTGTGCTATCAGATACTGGTGCGCCTGATGCCCGCGGTGGTGGAGGAGAGCCTGGACGACTTCGGGGCGGCAGTGAACCGGCTCCAGGATATAGGCTTTAAGAGAGTTGAATTGATGCTACAGCATCCTGTGGTGCATGAGTTGATGCAGCAGATGCGGCAGGCTGGAGCGGCCTGCGCCGGCCTCAGTTCCTTCGGGCCGGCGGTCTATGCCATAACCGATGGCAGCTGCCGGGATATAGAGGCAGCCGCCCGAGAGGCCATGAGCGGCGTGGGCGGAGATATATTGATCACCCATGCCAGAAATGAGGGTGCCAGGTTGAGGACAGCCTGCTAGAGAAGCAGAGATGATTTGATGAGCGATATAAAATCATTACTGGAAAAGTTGAGCAATGCCCACGGCATATCCGGCTGGGAGGGATCGATCCAGCAGATAGTCAAAGAGGAGATTGCGCCCTATGTGGACGAGATCCGGATTGATAAATTGGGAAATCTGATTGCCATAAAGAAAGGCGAGAGCCCCTCGGTTATGATTGAGGCCCATGCCGATGAGATCGGCCTGATGGTAAAGCAGGTTGATGAGAAGGGATTTTTAAGATTTATCCGCATCGGTGGCTGGTTTGACCAGACCCTGCTCAACCAGAGGGTGGTCATTCACACCAGATCCGGTCCGATCAAGGGCGTAATCGGCTGCAAGCCTCCCCACGTGATGAAGGAGGAGGAGAGGAAGAAGATCGTGGAGGGCAGGGACATGTTCATTGATGTGGGCTGCTGCAGTGACAAAGAGGCGGAGGCACTGGGAATTTTTCCCGGCACGCCGGTATCCATAGACCGCACCTTTGCCGTTCTCCAGGGTGACCGGGTCACGGGCAAGGCCTTCGACAACCGGGCCGGCCTGGTGGCTATGATCGAGGCCCTGAAGAGGACCAAATCC
>CALMJN010000070.1 GCA_937864385.1 uncultured Methanosarcinales archaeon
ATTGAAGCCGCGGCCGAGGTGGTGGCCGGAGAACGTCAGGTCGAGCGGCGCACTGACGACTGCAGCACCGGCGACGACCTCGCCCGCCGCCGCCTCACGCTCGCCCAGCCATTTGGCCAACTCCTTGGCCGCCAGGGGAGAGAGGATGATCTCGGCGTCGATCCTCCTCTCCATTACCGTCATGCTCTTGCCCTCCTCTATAGAGGCCTTGGGGGAGTCGTTGTAGAAGGCGATGCGAAAGTCATAGGGGCTATGTCCTCCGATTGCACCTATGGCATAGATCTGCTTGAAATCAGGGCTCTTGATGGTCTGGACTCTGACTTCCATGCCCTTGGCCATGGTCCTCTATATTAAAAAAGATGGTGATGCTTCTGGCAAATATCATTGCCGGAGCAGCGGCTCGCAGTTCATAATCTTTCATCGCAATGTATTTAGGTGACTTAGCTGCTTGTCATGCCGATACTATGATCGGGGTCTTAGGGCTAGAAGACGGGACAAGGGTGGAAGGTACCGGTTTTGGGGCAAGCGGTGTGGCCCTGGGCGAACTGGTCTTCACCACAGTCATGTCCGGATATGAGGAAGCGCTGACCGATCCGTCATATCATGGACAGATGCTCATGTTCACTTATCCTCTGCAGGGAAACTACGGCATTAGCGGCGATGATTTTCAGTCGGAACGGATGTGGCCCCAGGCCATGGTCAGCCGGGAGTACTGGGACCGGCCCACTCACTACCAGCACAAAAAAACCCTGAGCCAGTTCCTGAAAGAAGAGGGCAGGCCGGGGCTGTGCGGAGTGGACACCCGCATGCTGACGCTCAAGGTGAGAGAGCAGGGAGTGATGAGGGCGGCCATCGCCGTGGGGGAGAGGAGAGAGGTAGAGGAGCTGGATGTGGTGGCCATGGCCAGGTCCCAGCCTGATATCTCCCGCCGGGATCTGCTGGGGGATGTGAGCTGCCGGGCAGCCTATCGCATAGAGGGGCGCGGACCCCGAATGGCAGTGATAGACCTGGGGATCAAGAAAAACATCTTAAGAAGCCTGGCCTGCCGGGATTTCGATATGACTGTTTTTCCTTCTCACAGCAGCATCTCGGAGATAGAGGCGGCAAAGCCCGAAGCCCTCTTTCTCTCCAATGGGCCGGGAGACCCGGAGAGGGCAGAAAAAGCCATAGAGGCGGTAAAGCACTTTGCAGGAGCGATGCCCATCTTTGGGATTTGCCTCGGCCATCAGGTCATATCCCTGGCTCTGGGAGCCCGGACCTTCAAGCTCAAGTTCGGGCATCACGGTGGAAACCAGCCGGTCAAGGACCTGGAGAAGAAGATCGTCTACATCACCTCCCAGAATCATAACTTCGCCGTCCGGCCCGAGTCGGTGCAGGATACCGACCTGGAGGTCACCCAATTAAATGCCAACGACGGCACAGTGGAAGGAATCAAGAGCGATAAGCTGCAGGTTCTGGCGGTTCAGTATCACCCCGAGGCCAATCCCGGACCGCTATGTACGGAAGATCCCTTTTTTGGATCGGTGCTGAGGATGATGAAAAGCGCCGCAAGCAAAGCCGGGAGGCCCTAGAGATGCCAAAGAGAGCTGACATCCATAAGGTCCTGCTAATAGGCTCCGGCCCCATTCAGATTGGGCAGGCGGCGGAGTTCGACTTCTCCGGCTCCCAGGCCTGCAAGTCTTTGCGGGAGGAGGGCATAGAGGTGGTGCTGGTCAACTCCAATCCGGCCACCATCATGACCGATCCGGATACGGCGGACAAGGTCTACATCGAGCCCCTCACTCCGGAGACCGTGGCCAAGATCATAGAGAAGGAGAGGCCGGACGGGATAATAGCCGGAATCGGAGGCCAGACCGGGCTGAATATCACCTCGGAGCTGGCGGAGATGGGCATTCTTGAAAAATACCATGTGGAGGTGCTGGGAACATCGGTCCGGTCCATTCAGGAGGCGGAGGACAGAGACCTCTTCAAGAAGGCCATGCAGAGGGTGGGCGAGCCCGTCCCCAAGAGCCGGGCGGTGAGCACCCTGGATGAGGCCCTGGAGGTTATGGAGGAGCTGGGGCTGCCGTTGGTGGTGCGGCCCGCTTACACCCTAGGCGGCTCGGGAGGAGGCATAGCCAAGACCAGAGAGGAGCTTCTGGCCATATGCGACCTGGGGCTGAAGAGATCCAGGATCAGCCAGGTTCTTTTGGAGGAGAGCGTGGGCGGGTGGATTGAGCTCGAGTATGAGGTGATGAGGGACTCGAACAATACCTGCATCACCATCTGCAATATGGAGAACATGGACCCCATGGGCATTCATACCGGAGAGTCCATTGTGGTCACACCCATCCAGACCCTCTCGGACAAGGAGATCCAGATGCTGCGAAGCGCCTCCATAAACATCATCCGGGCTTTAGGCATCGAGGGAGGCTGCAATGTTCAGTTTGCAGTCAAGGACGGAGAATACCGGGTGATCGAGGTCAACCCCCGCGTATCCCGCTCCTCCGCTCTGGCCTCTAAGGCCACGGGCTACCCCATCGCCCGGGTCACGGCCAAGATCGCCATTGGCATGACCCTGGACGAGATCAGGAATGATGTGACCAAGGAGACCCCCGCCTCCTTCGAGCCGACGGTGGAT
>CALMJN010000071.1 GCA_937864385.1 uncultured Methanosarcinales archaeon
TCCAAGATATTTTTTAGATGAAGCATCTTATTGGACTGTAGTTGGAGTGAATAACGATGTTAAGGAAGCTTTGATAAATGAAGATGGAATGGTTGAAGTTGAAAAAGGAAGTTTCTCAATAGAACCTTTTCTTTCGGTTAATGGTAAGTTTGTAACATGGAATGATGTAGATCGACATCATATTCTTGAGGGCGAAGATCTTATAATCTATAAGCCTTATTTGCCGATACGACAAGGCTGAACGCAGTTGCTCTCTCATGACATGGGAATATATGTCCACCGAGCCTCAGGGACTATGCGAAGTGTCTTGGGATACGGAAAGGTTTATCTCTTTTTATCAGTCATTACTTTAGTTCAATTCCACGGAGCTTTACAGATGGGCACAGAGAATGGCAGAGATAAGCTGGATGCTATCGAGATTGCTGAGCTGCTTTTGACTGCAGACATATATAATCGCAAGGAGAATCTGACCGAAGACGACCTGCCACCCAATATCCGTAAGCATTACTTTGATGCTGAAAGCAGGGGAGTAAAAAGGCCCATCTATGTGACCAGCTCCGATGTAGAGAAGATCTTTGGAATTCTCAATGTAAAATCGGTCATAAAGGATCTCACCTTCGTGGCCTTTGAGGAGTTCGGCTCCCAACTCAGGCTCACTGTATTCGATGTGGCCGCCAGATGGTTTGCCAATCAGAAGGATCTGGAAAGGATCAGATCCAATCCCACCCTGGCTTACTTTTTCGAGAACTACGATTCTCTCAATGTCAGCTACGCCCAGGCCAGGGAAGATAACAGGCCCCTCTCTGCGGACCGGGAGTGGATCGACGCCCGAATAAAGGAGCTATGCAAGGACGCCAAGGAGGCGGATGAGCTTCTCAAGCTGGCCTATATCAAGGCCCCGGAGGATGTGAGGGACAGCATGGCCGGACTGGTGCTCAATGAGGAGCAGAAAGCGGAGATAGAGAAGATGGGAAAGGCCATCAAGAACCGGCAGTACCTGGAGGAGATCGGACTGTATGAGATAGGAAAGCTCCTCTTTGTAGGGCCCCCAGGCACGGGCAAGACCTCCACCGCCAGAGCTCTCTCCAAAAGGTTCTCCCTGCCCATAGTGGAGGTGCGGCTTTCCATGATCACCAGCCAGTATCTGGGCGAGACCTCCAAGAACATCGATAAGGTCTTCGAGCTGGCCAAGAGGCTCTCTCCCTGCATACTGCTCATTGATGAGTTCGATTTCGTGGCCAAGACCAGGACCTCCGACGAGCACGGGGCCATGAAGAGGGCGGTCAACTCCCTGCTCAAGGCCATTGATGAGATCAGCCTGGTGGAGCACGGAGTCCTGCTCCTGGCGGCAACCAATCACCCCCAGCTTCTGGACTATGCCGCCTGGAGGCGGTTTGACAAGGTGCTCACCTTCCCCCTGCCGGATCTGGCCATGAGGCGGATGATACTGGACAAGGTCCTCTTGCCTATAGATGTCCAGGCGGACACGGCAAAGCTGGCGGAGATGACCGAGGGCTACTCAGGATCGGACCTGCGCCTGGTGATCCGTGAGGCGGTGCTCAATGCCCTACTGGAGGACCGCAAAAAACTGTCCCAGGAGGATCTGGAGAGGTCGGTGGGGGAGTTCCGGCGCAGGATCTCCGACTATAAGAGAAGCGTGGCGGCATGAGAGGCGTTCTGAATTGAGCTGCTCATCTTTCCATATCCCGGGGACTGGATGAAGATCACTCTTTTGGGGACGGGAGACGCCATAGGCACGCCTAAGATCGGATGCAAGTGCCCGGCCTGCATGGATGCCCTGCGAGGGGGCCGCAGCCGGAGGATGAGATTCTCCGTCCTGATCGAGTCGGACGAGGAAGACGGCAGAGTTTTAGTGGACAGCAGCCCTGACCTGCGCTGGCAGCTCCTCAAAAAGGATATAGCCAGCGTGGACGGGGTGATATGGACCCACGCCCATTACGATCATTATGCCGGCTTCGGGGATTTTCATCGGGTGCAGAGCCATGTGGATGTCTATGCCCTCAAGGAGACCATGGACTATATCCTCAACTATCTTTATTTCCTCTCCCCGGTCCGGCATGATGTGGCGGCCTATCAGCCTTTTGAAATTGCGGGAATGCAGTTCACTCTCTTGCCGGTCAATCACCCCCCTCTGGAGACGGTGGGGGTGAGGATCGACGACGGCAAGAAGGTGGTTGTCATAACCAGCGACACCAAGATGGAGATTCCCGAGAAAAGCCTGGAGCTGATGAAAGGAGCCGATCTAATGCTGGCCGATGCCATCACCCCGCCCGGCTACACCATCAGCAAGCATATGACCGCGGATGAGGCTATACTTTTGGGAGAGAGGCTGGGTGCCAAGAGGCTGCTTCTCACCCACTGCAGCCATCTCTATCCCCCTCATGAGATAGCCCTGAAGAAATGGCTGCTGGGGCACGATATGATGGAGATTGTGCTCTAGAAGGCAATGGAGACGGGAATGATTCGGCGCAGAGTGGCTATTTTGAAGGCGATATTTCTCTTCTCTATTTTCATTCTCTTTTCTTCTATTCCCCCGGCATACGGGCAAGTGAATCAATCTCCGTCTTTTGCTTCCTCGGGCGGAGAGGCTATCCAAAATTACACCTATGATCAGAGTTACAATTATGATAAGATCGACGCTCATGCCCTGGCAGCGCCGGCCTCGGCAGAGCAGTCGGTAGAAAGCCTTGCCGCCTATCTCATCGAGCCAGCGGCAAATGAGCAGGAGAAGGCCAGGGCCATATTCCGCTGGATCTGCCAGAATATAGATTATGATCTCGGATCTTATTTCACAGGCAGGTTCAGCTCCACAAACTCCGCCGACGTCCTGAAGAGCAGAAGCTCGGTCTGCTCCGGCTATTCCGATCTCTTCTCCGCCCTGGCCGGTGAGGCGGGGCTGGAGGCGGTGGAGATCCGGGGCTACGGAAAAGGCTACAGCTACCGACCGGGGCAGAAGTTCTCCGGGCCCTTTAATCACGCCTGGAATGCGGTCAAGATAAACGGCTCCTGGCGTCTTATGGATCCTACCTGGGGAGCGGGATACCTGGGCAGAGACGGGGAGTACCATCGCTGGTTTGATGATCACTATTTTATGACTCCACCCGACCGGTTCATATTCGACCACCTGCCGGAGGAGGAGAGCTGGCAGCTCCTTGACCGGCCCCTTTCCAAGATGGAGTTCGAGGATCTGGTTTACGTGGAGTCGGATCTTTTCAACCTGGGCCTGAAGGTGATGGAGCGGAATGGGAGCATCTCCGCAGGGGCAGAGGTCAACCTCTCGGTTTATGCTCCGGATGACGTGGTGATGA
>CALMJN010000072.1 GCA_937864385.1 uncultured Methanosarcinales archaeon
AGATTTATATACATTCAAAGTAATTAAAGATTGTCGGGCATCAAACCGGTCGGGCTTTGTGCCTCTAAATTTGCAAGGCCGCTGCCCCGTGGGGAGAAGATGCCGAATCAGACAGCAGCAAGCAACGGTCTCCTCCCGCTATAGATCATCCCCATGCATCCGTGCCGGAGGAGACAACAATCCTGATTTCAGCACATCGCTAAAAGAAGCAGACGGCTCAGTAATGAAGGGATAGCTGAGGGGATAGCTTCTGAGCCGCCATTAGGCAGAAAGCTGCCTGATAGCAGTAAGGTAGTCGTAATAGTATATAACTTTTTCTGCATTCAACTAATGTTATGGGAATTCTGCGGTTAGTAGGAGATGCCGCATGGACGGCGGGATTCTGCTTATCAAGATCTTTCGTCTCCCGGCTTGGCCATGGCAGAGCTCAGATATTAGCCTTCATCTCCGGTCACTGTGAGCCATGCAGACAAAACAGCCCATCATCCCTGCCCGCCTGTGGTTGAGTTCTCAAAGATCTCTCTCAACCTTCCCGCCGTCTCTCTGGCAAGCCTTCTTTCCACTGCGGAAAGAAAGGTCTCTGCACACTGCGGGGCTATGCAAAGCAGACACTCCGAGCCGTCCATAGCCCTCTCTGCCAGGTACCTGAGGTCCTTGTCCGATAGCTTCTCCAGCCGGGACTGGAAGTCCTCTCGGTCGGTGATGTAGTAGTTGGAGATGGATGCGAGCAGGCTGCCGGAATCATCCGGCTCCTGGCATGGCGCGAGCTTTTTCAGAATCTTGATATCCTTTCGGTTCAGCTTTTTCATTTACAATCACCTGAGGGATATCTCTTGGTTATTCCTGAAGTATCTTTCCTTCTTGGGGGCCCTTTGTCTTTTTGCTGGTAGAATAGGCCTCAGCTATATCTGCTGATAGGATATGGCTCTATTCCTGCAACCAGCCAGCAGCCAAAAGGCTTTTCCTGCCAGCGAGGATTGAGTCTTTTTGAGTCTCTATGTGCCTGATCGAAGAGCTTTGCCGGATGAGGAGGATAAACCAATTAGAGGAGCAATGGTGTAATGAGCGGTGGGGATTGCTCTCAGGCTTATAGCCGGCGGCAAGAAAAACCAGACAATCTTCTTTGTGCAAGGGAGGGTAGGGCCTTTTCCAGGGACAATGAGCTCTATGGCCCGAATATCCATTGCTCCCGTCAGAGCATTGAAAAAGAGAGCAAAGGAAACGAGAGCAGAGAAAATGAGAGCAGAGAAAATGAGGGCAAAGGAAAGATATCTTTAGAAATAATTGATGGAATTAATAATGAGATCATAAAAAACGTATATATCAACTTAGAAGTCCCTGAGCTGGGATTTGAAGGCAACTCATTTCATGGGGCATTCTCTTTAGATGGTGCCCGTCCTCTGGCAGATTATACATTAAAATGTTCCGCAGACGGCTATGCCTCTGCTCTGGATGGCTATGGCGATGGCAGAGGCGTAGCGCAGGTTTCTGCGGATGAACTTGGAAATTGGCATGGAAGAATTGCCCTGATGCCCTATAGTGAGGGTCGCAGGATCAGATTCTCGGGTCTTATTTGGCATGTAAGAGATTCTCAAGGCAGAGCAGAGGGGCCTGATGACAATTATTGGAGCAAGAGCATCAGAAATGTCTGGGTGGATAGGTGGGGAAGACTTCATCTGAAGATCACCAGAGATATGAGAGCCGGCAAATGGTATTGCCCCGAGGTTGTCTCTGTCAATCCCTTGGGCTATGGGAATTATACTTTTTATGTTGCGGGCCGCCTCAGGGATATTCTGATTAAAAATGAGGTCTTGGGCCTCTTTAATTATCTGGATGCCAGTCATGAGATTGATATCGAATACGGCAATGGGGCCTGGTCGGAGGGTGGAGACTTCTTCGGCCAGTTTGCCACCCAGCCAGCGGGTATCTGTGAGAGGCATGAGTTCCCCTTGGACAGAATCGCAGATGGCATGGATGAGACAGCAAGCATTTTCAACTGGCAGAAGGGCGCTGTCATGTTCAGGAGCTCTTATTATGATGCAATAAATGCCGATGGATGGACCGGCAGCAAATGCATCCCAGAAGAGGATGTCGATATGGATGGCTGCCCGGACCTGCATACTCATATCAATTTATGGCTGTATGGATGCAACAGGAAGATAAAAGAGGTGCCAAAAGATATAATAATAAATAAATTTATATAT
>CALMJN010000073.1 GCA_937864385.1 uncultured Methanosarcinales archaeon
TCGCATAATAGGTCCACAATCCTCCTGTGCCGGTCCAGCCGGCCCAGGCATAAGATGTCGTTGATCAGGCCCCGGCCCTCATTGAAGCGCAGCCAGAAGGCCTCATAGTCCAATGCAAGGGCGACCTTCTTCAAATCATCGCGGCCGTACTTGTCCTCCACCAGCTTGATATAAAGAGCCGCCTCGGGTGCCTCGCTTCTGTCCCCCACGGCGGATACAGCCGGAAAGTGCCTGATCTTCTCCTCTACTTCGGGGTGGATCATCCGGGCGATCTCTGTGGCCAGCATACCCGTGGTCACTCCGAAGTCGCCTCCCTGATGGGCGGGATTGACATGGGCGATCAGAAACTGGTCCACGATCTTGTGGGGATGGTGGTGGTCGACCACCAGCATCTCCATGCCGTAGACCTGGGCCTGGCGCATGGCCGGAACATCCTCCTCCGTGGAGCCGTTGTCCATTAAAACTATGAGCGGCATCTTCTGGCCATGCCTGGTCTGGTCCTCCAGGGCGTAGGTCAGATCCTTGGTCACATCCTCCAGCTCATAGAATGGAGCCTTGCTGGGGGCGCGCCGGTAGTTGTAGTACTCCGCATCCGGCCCCCCCACCTCCTTGATCAGAGGCAGTATGGCGTTCTCAATGGCCACAGCGGCGGTTATCCCGTCCGCATCGGCATGATGGCGCACCACAATGGGCTGGGACTTGAGAACCGCCCGGCGGATCTCCTTGGCCACCTGCTTCATGGCCGGCAGAAGGCGGGTCATGACCTCGCTTGGCACCAGGAACTCCGTCGCCGAGGGCTCTGCCCGCCGGTCGATGGCCTGCTCGATCTTGTCTTTAACCGCAGAGGCCTCCCCGCCCCAGAGCCTCTTCATGGACTTGATCTCCACCTGAACCTGGTTGTTGCGGAGGCTCACCTCGCCTATGATTCGCACAATCATCTCGCTGTCAATCTCCGGATGGGCCCGGACGCCGGCCCGCTCGAAGGCGGCGCAGAAGACCAGGCCGCTGTCGTCAGCCACGGTGAAGATGGTGGGCCCTCCCGTCTGCTTGACCTGGATCACCTCCCCCTTGATCATGATCTGCTTGCCCACCATCTTGGGCAGCTCGGCTGCCCGGTAAAGGGGCAGCTCCTTTTCCACCTCCACGGTGTTGTACTCCTTAAGCTCCACCGGCTCCAGCTCAATATTGCCGTTGGGCAGGATGTTTCGCACCGCCACGAATAGGGTGTCTCCCACCTCCGGACGGCTCTTGAGGTACTTGTTGTGGGCCAGGCCCCGCAGGCTCTCGGAGAGATCCACAAAGGCCCCGAAGTTGGCCAGACCATTGACCCGGCCCTGATAGATCTCGCCGATGGCTATGTCATTGGAGTCGCAGGCCGGATCCAGGATATGCACCAGCGGCTTCTTGGAGCAGCGCTCGCACAGCTCCTTCTTGTCCGAGAGCTTTGCCCCGCAGACCAGGCAGAGATACTCTCTTCCCAAACCGCCGCAGGCAGGGCAGCCGTCGGTTACAGGTATCTTGCCCGTGCCGTGGCAGACGCTGCATTTTGTCGAGCCGCTCTCCAGCAGCTCCTTCATCTCCCCTTCCGAGGCCTCTCCCAGGGATATGGACCCGATCTTTCCGCTGCCATCGCAGTTGGGACAGGGCTTGTCTCCCACCACCAAAAAACCCTGACCCTGGCATCTCTCGCACAGATTCATCCTGGGAGGTGACGCATCACTTGAATTTAGCTATTTTGCAGGCCTCTGGGCCGCCCAGCCGGTGCATCGACCCGATTAAGGCTAAATAATATGTATGCCCTCACCCCGGCCATGCGAGTCTCGGTATTGCGCATAGGCCACCGGCCGGAGAGGGACAAGAGGATCACCACCCATGTGGGCCTGGTGGCCCGGGCCTTCGGAGCTCAGGAGATGCTCCTGGGAGGGCGCGACTCTCATGTAGACGAGAGCCTGGCCGATGTGGCGGAGCGCTGGGGGGGAGGATTTCACCTAAGATCCGATGTCTCCTGGAGGGGCGAGACGGTGCGCTGGAAGGAGGGCGGGGGCAAGGTGGTCCACCTGACCATGTATGGAACCAACCTGCCCGATGTGATAGACGAGATCTCCAATTGCGGGTGCGATCTTCTGATTGCCGTGGGTGCGGAGAAGGTCCCGGCGGAGATGTACCAGCTGGCTGACTGGAATGTGGCGGTGGGAAACCAGCCACACTCCGAGGTGGCGGCCTTGGCTGTGTTCCTGGACCGGCTCTTTTTAGGCCGGGAGCTGGAAGGAGAGTTTCCCGGCGGCCTGAAGATAGTGCCCTCCCCGCGGGGAAAGCAGGTGCTCTATTCCGAAAAGTCGGAAGATCCTGAGCAGACTGCCCGCAAAGAGGCGGAAGAGATCGGTCCATGAAGATCCTGGTTGCCGGCATCAACATCCGGCACATAGCCGCCTCGGCCAGCCGGGCCGGGCATGAGGTAATAGCCGCCGACTGCTACTGCGACCGGGATCTCTCCCTATGGGCTAAAGAGACGATCAGGCTGCCGCGGCAGAGGCCAGAGAAGTGCCTGGTCCGTCTGGTACAGGAGCACCGGCCCGATGCCGTGGTTTTGGGGCCGGGTCTGGAGCAGGCCCGGATCAAAGGCGCGCCGGTGCTCAACAATCCCCCGGAAAAGACCTCTCAGGTATCGGACAAGCTCTGGCTTGCCAGCTGGCTGGAGAGGGAGGGCTATCCCTTCATCCGGACCCAGGCTTCTCCGGAGGGATTGCCCTATCCCTTCCTGGTCAAGCCCCGTTGGGGGGCCGGAGGGGTGGGATGCCGCGTGGTCAGGTCCACAGATGATCTAAAGTGGCAGGATGGACTCATCGCCCAGGAGCTGATATCCGGCCAGCCTGCCAGCGTCTCGGTGATTGGAAACGGCAGCGGGGCCAGGGCAATAGCCGTCAACGAGCAGCTCATCGGCCTCTCCTGGGCCGGCGCCAGAGGCTATCGCTACAGCGGAAACATCACCCCCTTAGTGGCCCCCCAGAGGCAAATGGAAGATATGGCGGCAATGGCCGAGTCAATAATAGCGGGCCTGGAGCTGGTGGGAAGCAATGGAGTGGACTTCTTGCTTGGGGAGATGGGTCCGGTTCCCGTGGAGGTCAACAGCCGCTTCCAGGGCAGCCTGGACAGCGTGGAGATGGCCTATGCAGTAAACGTCTTCCAGGCTCATTTGCAGTCTTTTTCCGGTCTACTGCCGGATCCGCCAGGGCCGTCTCTATGCACGGCAGGCCGGATTATCCTTTATGCTCCCTCGCCCCTTGGGATCGATGCAGATCTGCTTTGCCGCTGGACGGCGGACGTGCCTGTTATGGGATCGCGAATAGAGCCCGATGATCCCGTCCTCTCCATCACCTCTCAGGGTGCCGGTCGAGAAGCAGTCCTTTCTTGCCTCAAGGGCAGAGCAGCAAAGCTGGGCAGGTTGCTCAAAACAGAATGGGGATGAAGGCTATCGGTGCATCCCGGCTGAGCCGCACTGAAAGGCCTTGATTATCTTTAGAGCTCAATTACCAGGATATTAACCGATAAACCCAGTTGGAAACCAGCGTCCAGACCTTGACATAGCCCGAGCCCTTCTCCAGCTTCTCTTTATCCTTTTCGCTATACCTGACCTTGTCCTTCATCCATGAGTCCATGAACAAGGATGATTTGCCGCTGGAATTTAACAATTCCGGTCTTCCAATTTCAACTCCATCGGGCAGGCCAAGGATAAGACTTGCAGGAATGGCCGTTCCGACATCAATATAAATAGATACTGCTCGACAAAGATAATATATCATAAGCGGGAAGATGAGCACAGAGAATAATGCAGGGGATGAAATGAAGTCACCGGAGAGAATCACCATCGCTTTGGACGAGGAGACGGCGGGCCTTTTCAAGAAGATGAAGCAAGACATGGGTCTGTCTCAGAGCGAGCTGATGAGAGAGTCACTGAAGTTCTTCGCCAAGCACAAGATGCTCTTTGATCTCTGTGATGATATGACCGTCTACACCTACTCGGAGGCGGTCGCCGAGGCCTCCAGGCGCAGCGCGACCACGCTCCCCTCGGACCAGTCCTGCGACGGCGTGAACACCACCGCGCTATCCGCCTCCCAACTGAAGGCGCCGGGCACCGCAGGAACCACCGACAGAGCGGCCTCGACCGACGCGTGGTTCATCGCTCGGTTGAAGCCGAGCCGCAGCGCGGGCCGCGGCGAGGCCGTCGTGGCCGCATGCGCCGGCGACTGCGTGTCCACCGCGGGGGTGGCGGCGGTGACCGCGGAAGACCG
>CALMJN010000074.1 GCA_937864385.1 uncultured Methanosarcinales archaeon
GTGTTTCTCGTCACCTACCTGCTGACGACGATCTACACGCTGGTCCTGGTGCCGCGGGCAGCGGCGAAGTTCGCGGCGTTCCCGCTGCTCGCGCCGGCGATGGTTGTCGTGGCCGTGCTCGCGGTGGCCAACATACCGCGCTCGCTCTACTGGCGCCGGCCGGCGCACGCCTTCGCCTCGAACCGCAAGTGGAATGGGCGGCCAATGATCCGGAAGAACTGGCCAAGGTCCTGGGAGATGCCGGTGTCTCAAGAAACGACTCCATCGTTCTTTACGGCAGCAAAGAAAGCTCCGGCGAGGCAGAATTTGCTTTCTTAGTGCTGAGCTATCTTGGTCAAAAGGACATGTTGCTCCTGGATGGAAGCCTGGCAGAATGGAAGGCTGCGGGCCTGCCTGAAGAAGTCTCGGAGAACAAAAAGCCAGGCGTAGAGTACAAGCCCGCGGTCAGGCC
The DNA here is from genome assembly GCA_937864385.1 of uncultured Methanosarcinales archaeon. GTDB lineage: Archaea > Halobacteriota > Methanosarcinia > Methanotrichales > Methanotrichaceae > Methanothrix. The sequence goes on from CALMJN010000074.1 coordinate 452, forward strand.
AGAGGTAATAGCGGAATACGAGTATGTGAAGTCCGGCCAGGCGCAGATCATAGACGTACGGCCTTTCGTGGAGTTTGGCAAGGGTCGAATACCCGGTTCTATCGCACTGGATCCGTCCAATGTGATCAAAGGGGATAAGATCAAAAATGGAGATGATCTGAGCACGGTTTTCAGCAGGCTGGACAAAGACAAGCCGATAGTTGTCTATTCCGATGATTACAGCCGGTCTGCTCTGGCCGCATATGCCCTGCAGCTTATGGGGTTCCAGGCCAGCATCTACAGTTGGGAGGACTGGAAGGCTCATGAAGCAACAGAAGTGCAGGCAGGTGCAGCTCCCGCCGGAAATGACTCCGTCGGTTCCAATTATGTAAAGCTGGGCCGGACTTAATAAATTTTTAAATTAATCTGGGGGGGAGGATTTGAATGTCTAATGGGGTCAATAAAGGACTGGATTTTTTATCCCGCTACCTTACCCTCTGGATATTTGCCGCTATGTTCCTGGGAATAGCAATCGGCTACTATTCTCCGGAAATAACCCAATTCATCTTGAGTCTTCAGATCGGCACTACCTCAATTCCCATAGCCATCGGTCTGATTCTTATGATGTACCCTCCCCTGGCCAAGGTGAAATACGAAGAGCTGGGTGGGGTTTTCAAAGATAGAAAGGTCCTCAGCCTCTCCCTTATTCAAAATTGGATTATCGGCCCCATTCTGATGTTCGCCCTGGCAGTGATCTTTCTGCGAGACTATCCTCACCTCATGTATGGCATAATCCTCATCGGCCTGGCAAGATGCATCGCCATGGTCATAGTCTGGAATGAGCTGGCCTGCGGCTGCACCGAGTACTGCGCCGCCCTGGTGGGCCTCAACTCCGTCTTCCAGGTGCTGTTCTATTCCCTCTATGCCTATGTCTTCATCACTGTGCTGCCTGCCGCGCTGGGTGTGGCTGAGGGAACGCTGGTCGATGTGACCATCTCCCAAATCGCAGAAAGCGTATTCATCTACCTGGGCATACCATTCCTGGCCGGCATAGTCACCAGGTTTTCCCTGATCAAGGCTAAAGGAAAAAGCTGGTATGAAAGTCAATTCATACCCAAGATCTCGCCCATAACTCTGGTCGCCCTGCTCTTCACTATCGTGGTCATGTTCTCCCTGAAAGGAGACTACATCGTGCAGCTTCCCCTGGATGTAGTGCGGGTGGCCGTGCCTCTGGTTATCTATTTCCTGCTGATGTTCTTCGTCAGCTTCTTCATGGCCTACAAATTGGGCGTGAATTACGAAAACACTGCTGCTCTGTCCTTTACTGCGGCCAGCAACAACTTCGAGTTGGCCATAGCCGTGGCGGTGGGGGTATTTGGCATAGCCAGTCAGGAGGCTTTTTCTGCCGTGATTGGGCCGCTGATAGAGGTTCCCGTACTCATCGCCCTGGTCAATGTCGCCCTGAAGCTGAAAGATAGGTACTATCCCGGAGCGCCTGGGAAGATCTTCTGTGAAACCGAACGCTAGCAAGGTGAGATAATGACTGGATCGCCCGCTGATGTAAAGCTCGTGAGCAATGCCATGGCCAATGCCACGAGAAGAAAGATCATGGCCATGCTCGTGGAAAAAGAGCGAACAAGAGACGAGGTCGAGACTGCTGCTGGTGGCTCCATGCTCGACTACCACCTGCAGATGCTCCAGCAGGCTGGGCTGGCTGAGGGTAAAGAAGGCCGGATCGTGCTGACCGATTTCGGCAAGAATTTCATGGAGAGCAAGAGGGAAAAGCCTGCCGAGGCAAAAAAAGACCTGGCTGGAACCAAGCCCCTGGAAGTCGTCGAGCTGCGCCAGCTTCTGCCCTGCATTGCCGACAGCACTAAGTTCAGGATCATCGCCCGCTTTGAGCCTCCTCTGGGCGGCGCCCTCAAACTCCTGGAGCCCTTATTTCCCCGTGCCAGATACTCGGATAAGATCGGTGCTCTCATCATCCAGAAGGGCAATATCCTCATCACCATCTATGCCGCGGGCAATGTGACCATGACCATGATCAAGAGCGATGAAGAGGCTCGGGAGACGCTGGATGATCTGAAGAAGACCATCAATGAGGCTATTGTCAAAGGCGTGACTCCGGTCCCGCGGGAAAAGGTCAAAGTGGACCATGCCGAGATCTACAAATATCTGCCCAAGACCGACTGCCGGATCTGCGAAGAGCAGAGCTGTTATGCCTTCGCCATCAAGCTGGTGGGAAGGGAGACCGCCCTGGACAAATGCACGCCTCTGCTTGAGGCCAGGTATGGCACGAATCTGGAGCACATCAGGACACTCTTGGAGTACCTTTGAAGTCGGAAGGAGAGGCTCATTGAAGACACTGACCATCATCCTCACCGATGGGCCTTATATCTCCCAGTATGCGGAGATGGCCTATAAGATCGCATCTGAGGCGTTGAAATTAAAGGTCTTCCAGGTGAATATATTCCTTTACCTGGATGCGGTGCATGTGCCAAAGAGCGGGCAGAAGCCCTCTCTTTTTGCAGATACAGGCCGGTTTTTTCAGGAGCTGGCCGAGAGAGGAGCTGTAGTCAGGGCCTGCGCCAGGTGCGCCGCAGCCAGGGGTTATCCGGCAGATGAGGACGGCACCTGCTTGGATTATCTTCAGGGAATAAAGATCACCAGCCTCTATGATCTGGCGGAGATGCTGAAAAACAGCGACAGGGTAATTTCCTTATCGAGATGAGATCCGTCTTCTACCTCCTGGATGTCGCACCCTATGGATGCGAGAAAGCCTATGGCGTGCTCAATGCAGCTGCGGTGAGCATAAAGATGGAAGTGACTATTGGGCTATATGCCGATGGGGTCTACCTGGCCCTGGCCGGCCAGGATAGCATGGCTCTTGGCGCGCCAAACCTCTCGGATATAATCTATGCCTATCCTGAGATTCGGATCATAGCTCACGAACCATCCCTGGCGGAGAGAGGACTCATGAATCAGGGTCTGATAGAGAGAGTGGAGCTTGTCGATGAGGATATATTCATGGAGCAGATTCTGGCTGCCGATTGTTTGATATTGCTTTGAGGAGACCCATGGACAAGAGAGGTATTTTTCTTCTGACCAAGCCGCCCCATAGTGACAGGGCAGAATTGTGCCTCCATCTAATAGAGCATTTGGACGATGCCTGATTGTACCTGGCTGGAGATGGCGTATACAATATGCTGGAATTTGATTTGCTTCTGGCCGTGCCAGCAAAGATGATTTTGGCCTGCAAAGAGGATCTGGAAGCTAGAGGCTTGCAGGCTGATGAGGGCGTGATAGTGCCCGAGAACTTCTATCTGCATCTTGTGAAAGACATGGAAACCGAAGGCAGTCAGATTTACACTTTCTAGTTCTTGCTGTATTCTGTGCGAAAAGCATTCTCAAGCCATAGAGCCAAATAGTTAGAAAGAAGAGAATCTGAAGCTTGCGGGGATTGATTTCCATATCCTGCTGATTAGAATTGAATATAGGGACTTGGGGGTTCTGCAATGCTCTATCGAAAAATGAAAAAGCTACCAATCGACCTGTCTATTCTCGGATTCGGATGCATGCGCTTGCCTGTCAAGAAAGATGGAAATATCGATGAAGAACAGGCAACAGCGATGATCAGATATGCCATTGATCATGGCGTGAACTACGTTGATACCGCCTATCCCTATCACAATGGCGAAAGTGAACCCTTTGTTGGCCGTGCTTTGCAGAATGGATATAGAGAGAAGGTCTATCTCGCTACAAAGCTTCCTTCCTGGCTCATCAAATCTCGTGCAGATATGGATCATTATTTGGATGAGCAGCTAAAAAGGCTACAGACAGATCATATCGATTTCTACTTGGTGCATGGCCTCATGAAGCCTTTCTGGGAAAACCTGAAAGCATTGAATGTCACCGACTTTCTAGAGGATGCAATAGACGATGGCAGGATAAATTATGCAGGCTTCTCATTTCACGATGACCTCTCATTGTTTAAGGAGATTGTAGATGCCTACAATTGGACATTCTGCCAGATCCAATACAATTTCATGGACGAGCAATACCAGGCGGGAACAGAAGGACTCAGATATGCCGCAGACCGAGGCCTTGGAATTGTGGTCATGGAGCCACTTCGTGGGGGCATGCTCACCAAGGATATTCCCTCCATAAACAGCATCTGGAATAAGGCTTCTGTTCGGAGAAGCCCCATAGAATGGGCATTAAGATGGGTTTGGAACCATCCTGAAGTTAATGTCGTGCTATCAGGCATGTCAAATTATGAACAGGTCAGGCAGAATCTGGTCTATGCAGAAAATGCTCTTCCAAATTCGCTGTCTTCAGAGGATCTGGTCCTCTTTAGTGAGGCAGAGGCCGAATACAAAAGGCGAATCCAAATACCCTGCACAGGTTGCCGATACTGCATGCCATGTCCATCCAATGTCAGCATTCCTGAATGTTTTGAATTTTATAACCAGGGATGTATGTTCGATGCGCCGGAGGTTGCCAAGTTCAACTACGGCTGGATTGGAGCATTTGGAAGCCCTGGATTTGCGTCCCAATGCCAGGAATGCGGAGAATGCGAGGAAAAGTGTCCACAGGGAATATCCATCCCAGAACAATTGAAGAAAGTCGCCGCCTACTTCGGGAAATGATAGCACTTAGACAAAATGCGATATGTCATGCAAGTTGATCTGGATGCCCTTCTTTCCATCTAGAATATCCTGGATTCCCGTCTAAGACAAAATCAAAATAAAAAAAGATTATGCGGGGGACGGGAGTCGAACCCGCGAACACCTTCGTGACAGGGTCCTAAGCCCTGCGCCTTTAACCACTTGGCAACCCCCGCGCTCGGCAAGCCTCCTCATCTGGGGCTCGGCCACCTAAAAGAACTCTGCTCTACTAGAACTTTGCGATACCTTCAGTTTTTTCCGCAAGCCCTTGCCTCTCTGCCTGCGGCAATCAATGATCTCATCTCCTCTGGGTCAAGCATATGCCTGTGCTTCTGGTCCTCCCACTCCCGACGGAATGGGGAAAAATACTCCCAGAGCTCCAGATCGTCTCTGGAGTGCAGCACCACTCCCTCGTCAATCACGGCCATTTTTATGTGCAGGGGCAGCATCTCAAATATGCGCACTTCATAGCGTTGATCTCTAAGATGAGAGACGAATTCTCTCCACAGCGCTGCTCTGCCGGAGGTTTGTGGTACCACTATGCACAGGTCAATATCGCTCCCCTCCCCGGCTTCTCCCCGTGACCAGGAGCCATAGAGCAGCACGCCCAGGAGCCGCTCCTCCCAGTGCGGCCTCTTCAGAAACTCTAAATCTCTCTTTATCCAGGCGAGAGCATCCTCTCCAGCCATATCTCCACCTCTTCCCCGAAGGCCGCTATCCCGGGAAGGAGATCTTTCATGCTTTCCAAAGCCATAAGATCATCTCTTTTGTTGTATCTGTGAACCAGATGATTCCTGAGACCATTCGCTTCTATCAGGACACTTCTCGACCTGGTGCTGATGGACTCCAGCCGCTCCAGATTGCTGTAATCGTTCTGGGGGCGGATGCCCGTGTCCTTGCACATCATTGCCACTAGATCCTGGCTGGCCTCAACTGCCTCCTGAAATGCCTTGTAGGATGCCAGCATGGTCTTCTCGTCCTTCAAGAAATCCTGGGCAGAGGCATCCGCCAGCCATTTCTCCGCCTGGCCTGCTCTCTTGAAAAGCAGATCAAGTTTATCTTTGTATCTGCTGGCTCTTTCTACCGATATGCTGGCCATATAATCCTTCAGTCCTCCCTGCCCTGGCCCATCAGCCAGGCCATGACCGCCTTGCTGGTGTGAAGCCGGTTCTCCGCCTCATCGAAGACCGCAGATTGAGGCCCGTCCATGATCTCATCTGTTATCTCCTGGCCCCGGTGAGCGGGAAGACAGTGCAGAGCAATGCTGCAGGGAGAGGCCAGGCTCATCAGATCGGAATTGATCTGGTACCTGCCGAATACCCGCAGCCTCTCCGCCTCCTCGCCCTCGTCTCCCATGGAGACCCAGGTGTCCGTGACCAGCACATCCGCATCCCTGGCCGCTTCCGCCGGCTCGACTACCACAGCCGGCCTGCCACCCAGCTGGCGGGCCTGCTCCAGAACCTCCGGCTTCGGCTGATAGCCCGGAGGTGAAGCCACGACGATCTCCAGGCCCAGTATGGCTGCGGCCAGAATAAGGGAGTGGCAAACATTATTGCCGTCTCCGATCCAGGCCAGCTTGAGCCCTTCCAGCCGGGAGAAGCGCTGGCGAATGGTCTGCAGGTCTGCCAGAATCTGCAGGGGATGCTCCCAGTCGGAGAGGGCATTGATCACCGGCACGCTGGCATGAGCCGCCAGCTGCTCGACGGTGCTGTGGGAGTAGACCCGGGCAGTGATGCCTGCCACATAGCGGGACAGCACCCGGGCGGTGTCGGCAATGGTCTCGCCTCGACCAAGCTGCAGCTCGCCTGCGGAGAGGTAGAGGGGATGGGCTCCCAGCTCTGAAGCCGCCACCTCCAGCGAAACCCTCGTACGTGTGGATGGCTTCTCGAAGATCATGGCCAGGCTTTTTCCCTGAAGGGGGGCGCCGTGCCCCCCCCGCCTGGCCCGAAAGGCATCGGCGCTGTCCAGCAGCCGCAGTATCTCCTCTCGGGAGAGGTCAGAGATGGATATGAGATTCATTTCCCGCACCGCTAGCCCTTTATCCGGGAGAGGATCTCGGATATATCGGTCACAGCCGCGCTTGCCTCCGCTGGCTGGACGGCTGCCTTTATGCCTTTGAAGCCAGGGATACCGGCCTCGCAGGTGGCATCAGATACAAGCTGATTGGACCAGGGACTGTTGGGCATAAAGGCCAGGCCGGGGTGGGTGTCTTCTGAGAGCCTGGCGGAGACCACAACGCTTCCCACATCATTTTTCACCAGCAGGCTCTGACCGTCTTTGACACCCAGTCCGGCCAGGTCCTGCTTGTCCAGAATGATCAGAGCACTCTGGCTTTTATACTCCTCGGAATAGCGGCTCTTTTTTCCTGCCTCATCCTGGAAGATGTCCCGAATAGTGATTATGCTCAATTCTAAGGCCATCCTAGATCGCCTCCATAATTCTCTTCAAGATCTGTTCATCTGCAGGAAGACCAGGCTCTATGATCGGCTCGAATTCGATCTTCACCCCGTCCGTGCGCACCGCCGTTCCCCCCGCCTCCAGCCCGGAGATGGCGGCAGGGATAACCACTTCCGCTGCATCTGTGGTCAGCGATCGGTGCGGATCTATGGCGATGAGCGGCAGGCGGGCGAGAGCCTGAGCGGTGGCGAAGGGAAGAGATGAGAGCGGATCATAGCCCACGATCAGGGCGGCATCACAGCTTTTGGCCGCGGTCATCACGCTCTGCTCCGGCCCGTGAACTATCTCGCCGCCCTTGAATGAGACCCGGTTGATATGGCCGGTCTTTTCTCGCAGCAGCTCATTGAATCCGCGCATATTGAAGTGTCCCACCATGGGCACCACCTTGAAGACGGTGATCTCATTGAGCCTGGCCAGCAGCTTCTCCAAGATCTCCATATTCCCCTGCAATGAATAAACAAGGCCAGGGCCGGGAAAGATGGCTCCCCACTCCGTCTTCTTGAGCATTGTTCCTAGCTCAATCATCTTCTTTTTGTCCCCCACTCGGGGGATCTTGCCAGCCAGAACGGAGAGAATCGCCTCTATGAATTCGGCATCCCCTCCCGGGGAGACCCGGAAGAGATTTTCCTTGCATAGGGCTGCGGTTGCGGACATCCTCACGTCCACAACCAGGCAGGTCCTCTCCTCCTCGTAGCTCTTCTGCCTCTTCTCTCCTCTCGGATAATAGGAGAAGCGGGAGAGATGGCGAGGGTGGCTGTTGGATGGATCAGCGCCCCAGAAGATGCTGGTATCTGCATAATTTCGCACATCGTCCAGGGTGCAGCTGGGAAGCCTTCCGGATAGAATGCTCTCCATCAGGCTTCCCTGACAGAAGGAGGAGGTATCATCTATTGTCGCCCCCAGCTTCTCCGCCAGACTTATGCCCACCCTCTGGGCCTCTAAAGTGGAGTTGGACCATCCGAATAAAAGTGGGCTCTTGGCGCTTCGTAGAATCTCCGCCGCCCTGGCGATGGCCTGATTTAGATCAACCTGCTTCCTCCCTATCATGGGAGACGTCCTCTCGCTGAAAGAGGCCTGGAAGTGGCCGTGCCCCTTGCGGCAGAGGTTCTTCGCTTTAGTAAGCTTCCCCTCCGATACACTTGCCTCAATATCCTGGCAGAGGAGCGAGCAGCCCGTGCATATTGCCATACTCTATCACCTTCCTCTTTCCCTCAAACAAACTCTATGGCTTTGCTGGGACAGGTGGCAGTGCAGGCATTGCAGAGAACCCTGCCGGGTCCGAATCGCTTGCATTCTTCCAGGTTGTTGGCTACTACCACGCCGTCTTCCACCTTGAGAATCACTTTATCGCTCTGCGGCCCCAGGCCCACTCCGCAGTGAGTGGGATCGGCGGCCACATTGACCGGACAGGCCACAACGCAATTGCCGCAGCCAAAGCACTTCTCCGGATGTATGATCAGGCCAGTCTCCGAGGCGCTCTCCAGGGGTGCCATCACCTCTCGCAGCTTATTGAGCTTGGCCTCGTACTTCTTCTCCTCAATCAAAGGAGTGCACTCCTCGATCTTCTTCTCCCTGCCCAAGAGCCCCACGGCAAAGGCCATGCAGGTGGGAAGCCCGCACTTCTTGCAGTTGGTCTTGGGCAAAAGCATATAGATCTCCATGGCGCTGACCATAATCAAACCTCAATTTAGGAAATATCGGTGGACTGGCTTTATAATCGATTCTATTTATTGCCTGCGCAAACCTTTTCATAGTTCTTGATTCATCTGCACTAGAGATGCCCTTCCGCAATCCTGCCGCCCTTCTGGCCCTCCTCTCCATCATTCCTCTCATACTGGTCTACCTCATCCGTCCCCGGCCAAAGGAGATCCGCTTCTCTGCCACTCAATTCCTCTCGGAGGGCGAGGTAAAGCGCTCCGCGGTACTTAGCCGCCTGATCAGCGATCCTCTCTTCTGGGTGCAGCTTCTGGTGCTCCTCTCTCTTTCTTTAGCTGCCGCCGGTCCCTATACCACGGAGGAAGCCACTGCCAGCAGCCATCTGTTGTTGGTGCTGGACAGCTCGGCCAGCATGCAGGCATCCTCTTCCCGGGCATTGCAGATGATCGAGCCTTATCTTAAGGGATATGAGAGGGTGAGCCTGGTTTTGGCCGGCATTGTCCCCCAGACATCTCTCTCGGAAGGCAGCCCTGATGAGGCCAGGGATGCCCTGAAACGCTTCCAGCCCAAAGCAGTCTCTTCCGACCTCTCCAGCGCCATGATCCTGGCCGCTGGCCTCCTGGACGGAGAGGGAGGCCATATCCTTGTTGTCTCCGATTTCAATAGCTGGAGCGGCGACGATCCCGGGGCCACCCGCAAGATCCTGGAGGCGGACGGCCGCCTGAGCATAGTCTTTGCCGATGCCCGTCAGCCGGGGGAGAATGTGGCTCTGATCCAGGCCTGGAATGTGCCCGGACCGGGATATGTAAACCACACCGCTCTGCTGCACAACTACGGCCCGGCAAGATCCGTCCCGGTTACCATCAGCGGTCCGGGGGGCAAGACCAGCCGCACGGTGCCGATGGACGCAGGAGAGGACTACTTCCTCTCCACCACCGCCTACCCCGGCATAACCGAGATCTCATTGGATATCGATGATGCCATCTCCTGGGATAACCTGGCCTATGTCTATGTCCCGGCTCTAAACAAAAAGAGGGTCTTATATCTGGGCGGGGATGGGCCGGCCCTGGCCGCACTGCGCTCTCTGCCCAATGTCGAGGTGACGACGGCGGGCCGGCCGGAGGGCCATGATCTGGTGGTGGTCTCCGGCAATGCCACTGAGAACGGCAGGCTCAATCAGTATATCGACGGAGGGCGGGTGATATACATCGCCTCAGGCGAGGCAGAGAGCCCGGAGTATCTTCCCGTGCGCCTGGAGGGAGTGGAGAGCGGCCCGGCCAACCTCTGGGTGAGAAGCGAGGGCTTTGCCGGGGGGCTGCATTTCAATGAGATTGGCCTTTTCAGCTATCCCAGGGCCGCCCCCAGAAGGGGCTCCGTGACCATGGTCGAGGCCAATGGCCGGCCCGTCCTCTCATACTGGCGTCTGGGCAAAGGCATAGTGATCTATAACGGCCTGGAACTGGACTCAGATTTTCGTCTGAGGCCGGAATATCCCATATTCTGGTATAAGATGGTCAGCTGGATCACAGATGTGCCTGACGTCGTCCAGTCCAACCGCAAGACGGGAGAGACGATCCACCTGGGCGAGGCGGCCATGATAGAGACGCCCTCCACCAGATTCATGGCCAGCAGCCTGCTGCTGGACCAGGTGGGGATCTATCGCTACCAGGGGCAGACCATAGCCGCCAATATGTACGATCCCAAAGAATCCTCCCTGGAGAGAAGCCTGGAGGTGGAAGCGGGGCAGTTCAAAGAGGTCAGCCGGGAGACCACTGTGGAAAAAGATCTCTCCCACTGGATCATCGCCCTGGCTGCCCTGGCCATGCTCCTGGAGTTGGCGGTCATGAGGCGGAGGAGGGAGGCATGATAGAAGATCTCTATTTTGCCCGGCCTGAGCTTCTCTGGGCCCTTGCCCCGATTCTCCTGCTGGGAGCGATCTACGTCCGACGCTCCAGAAACAGGCTGTTTGCTGCCACAAGGCTCCTGGCTTTTTGTTTGATAATAGCCGCTGCTGCCAATCCTTATTTTGTACAGACCCATACCGTCTCCTCCAGTCAGCCCAGCATCACCATCCTTGATGATAAGACTGCATCCATGGGCATCTTCGATCCCGCTATTGCAGAGCGGATCCGTGGCTGGACCGATGCTCCGGTTAGAAGCTTCTCCGGGGAGACTACTCCATTGGGAGACAAGATCGTGCAGCATTCCATCCCCGGGGGCAGCATCCTCCTGATCTCAGACGGCTACAGCAATAGCGGCCGGCCTCTGGCCGATTCTCTGGCTCTGGCCAGGGCCTCCAATGCCACCACATTTGCCCTCTCCCTGATCCCGGAGAAAGATGATTCCAGCGTGGAGATCTCCGGGACCAACACCGGCGTTTTGGCCGGGGACTATCCCTTCCGGGTTATGGTGCGGTCGGCAAAAGGATATAACGGATCCCTCTCCGTTTTTGCCGACGAGCAATTGATCTACAGCGACAGCATCTCCTCCAATGCCAGCGCCTCCATCAAGATCTCCCATTCATTCCTGACCACAGGAAACCATATCCTGAGAGCTTCTATTGACCCGGATGGCCAGCCGGTCAACGATAATTACCAGAAGGCGGTCTATGTCGTGCCCAAGCCGGAGGTCCTCCTGGTCACCAACATCAGCTCTCCCCTGGCGGTGAGCCTGAAAGACCTCTACCGGCTGACTGTATCCTCTGAGCTGCCCCTGAGTCTGGATGGATACAAGGCCGTCGTCCTGGACGATGTTCCCTACCGCTCCCATCTGGATCGGCTGGGGGAATATGTGCGCGAAGGCGGCGGCATGGTGGTGGTGGGGGGAGAGAATTCCTATGATCTGGGCGGATACAGCAATTCCGGGCTGGAGAGGTTCCTCCCGGTTCGATCTGTGCCCAGCGTCTTTGAGGGAGGCAAGACCATGGCTATAGTCCTGGATATCTCCTTCTCCCTCTTGACCGCCCGGACCAGAGACGGCACCACCCTGCTGGACTATGAGAAGGCCCTGGCCGTGGAGCTGCTCAAGTCGCCCGACCTGCAGGACTACAAGATAGGATTGATAGTATTCGGAACCAGAGCCTATAATGTTCTCGATCCCGTGCCCCTATCTCGCTCCCGTCAGATCATTTCAGAGAGAATTATGGCCTTGGGTCCGGCGGGCACCGAGAACAGCCACCTGGATAGAGGACTGGAGCTGGCCTGGGATATGCTTAATGTAAGTGGCGGCCAGGGGGAGCTGCTTGTGCTCTCGGACGGAAATCTCTATAATTATCCCGAGGTGATGGAGAGGTCTAGCCAATTGCTCCGCCAGATGAATGTAGACACTCGTCTCATACAAGTGCAGGCTTTCCCGGGCATGACCGGCAAATTCTATGATCTGGCCGCCCAGACAGGATCAAACTTCACCCAGTTCGTCTATCCGGACTCTTTGACCACCAGCATGGAGGGGGCTGGTTTGGAGGAGACGACCTCTCCCGAGCAGATGGCCGCTTATGCTGCCACGACGGTGAGCAAAAACCACTACATAACTGCCGGATTGGATTTGAACGCCAATGTAACCGGATTCAATGACGTCACCCCCAAACCGGGAGCAGAGCGTCTGGTGGCACTTGCCGATGGCAAGCCGATTCTGACAGTCTGGCGCTACGGCCTGGGCCGGGTGGCGGCTCTGACTGCAGATAACGGCAACATCTGGGCCGGCTCGCTTTACAGCAGGGAGAGCTCCTCTGTAATCTCTTCCACCCTCAACTGGGCCATAGGCGATCCCCGGCCAGAAAGAGGCAGAGTGGAAGCTGATGACGGCTGGCAGGGCACGCCTCTGTCCGTCACCATAAACAGCGATGCCCGGCCGGTCATTGCTGGAGCAGAGGTGGAGAAGGTGGGCGATAACCGATACACTGCCACATTCACCCCCAACAGCTCGGGCATCTACTACATCGGCAGCTACGGCCTGGCGGTCAACTATCCTCTGGAGTTCCGTGATGTGGGCTATAACCCTGAGCTATCCAATCTGATTATGGCAGCAGGAGGAAAGCTATTCAGCGAGGAAGAGGCCAAGCGCAGCCTCCTGGCCGAGGCCAGAGCAGTCAGCCGCAGAACGGTTCAGGAGAGGGTCTCCCGAAGGGATGCCCTCCTCATTGTCGCTCTGCTCATCTTTCTCTCTGAGATACTCTATAGAAAAGTGAGTGAGATAAAGAGAAGAGGGAGATCCAAAATATAAAAGACGGCCACCATCAGATTTTAATAGCATAATCAGCCTTATTGAAGATAAGTTGCGGAGGTAACTGCCACCAAATGAGTTCTCAAATGTGTACCGTATGCGGCCTTCCCCAGGAGCTGTGCATCTGCGAGGAGGTTGCCAAGGAGCAGCAGAGGATAGCGGTAAAAGTGCAGAAGCGCAGATACGGAAAAGAGGTGACAGTGATCCAAGGCATAGATCCTCACGAGATTGATCTTCAAGAACTCTGTACCCATCTTAAATCCAAGCTAGCCTGCGGCGGAACGGTTAAGGATAGCCTGATTGAATTGCAGGGCAATCATATTCAAAGAATTAAAGATATACTGGTGAAGAAGGGATTCGGCGCAGATCAGATAAGCACCTGAAATCCTTTTAAAGTTTTTTAAATTGAAAAAAGCGGCTTTGGGTTTGCGGTTCGCTTTTCCTGCCTCTCAAGACATTCTGAGATCGTTATTTAATATATTTCTTCCAGGTCCTCTATATGGGCGAAGGCCTCGTCCAGCTGTTTTCTGGCCCTGGTCCTCTTCTCCTTCTCCTCCTGCATGGCCCTGGCGGCCTGGGCATAGATGGCCTCCAACTCCGGTGCGCTGGCCAGGGTGAAGACGGATAACACCTTAGGTCGCCCCTTCTTGACTACGATTCCCTTGAAGACATGTCCGGCGCTGGCAGATAGCCTCTCCACCTCTTTGGTGATCTCATCCACATCCAGGTGCTCTTGCGAGCCCTGGATGATGATCATAGCCCGGGCGGCATCATCGGCCACATTGGCCGGATAGAGCAGGTTTGCCGGCTTGAGGCTGTTCTGGATAGCATCCCTGATAGAGAGGTTCTTGCTGTCGGCCTGATAAAATCCCATGGTGCCGATGCGTAGCCCCCCATTCATTACCGTCTTGAAGTCGCCAAGGTCGGTAACGGAGAGCATCTCCGAGTCCAGAGACTCGATCAAGAATAAGAGGCGCTGAGCGATCATGGTGTTGATCTTGTCGTAGGCCGAGGCGATATCACCGCTGAACCGCTTCATATACTGATTGTCCGCCAGGATGATGCCTTCTGCGTCCAGCTCCATCAGCTCCCTCATGCTGAAAGCGGCATTCTGGAGGTAGATGGATCCCTCCTCCCGGAAAGGAAGAACGGCCACAGTGATCACGGCGATATCTTTGTACTGCCTCTTCAGCTCATTGATGAGCAGAGGAGAGAAGGAGGAGCCTGTTCCTCCTGATGTGGATGTGATCACAAAGGCTATGTCGAAGTCGCCTCGTTTCTCGATCTCGCCCATGATCATATCGCGATTTTCCATAAAGGCCTGTTTTCCCACATTTCTATTGGCACCCACGCCATGCAGATTGGGAACATGAAGCCTATCCTTGGCCGTAGTGAAGCGCAGCTCTTTGAGATCATTGATCGCCGTGTTTACGGCCAGCGTCTCCACCCGACTGGGAAATTTAGGGCGCAGATAATACCTGGACAGCTTGGAGGCTCCTCCTCCAAAGGCCTCCCTGTTCATGGCATCCAGTATTCGATTGCCGCACTGGCCTACGCCAAGCATGAGTACATTAAGCATGATATCCTTTCTCTTTTACGAGCCGCACAATTGTGGTAGTTATAATCACGATGCCCTTCTTATTTCTATCCGTCCATCTTTCTCTATTTCCATCTTTCAATATTTATACTCTCTGTGCCTCCTGTAGATCCAGAAGGATATGATGGCAATTGGGATTATTGCTAACAAATAATGATATTTATACTCTCGTTCCAGGACGGTCACCCTCGCGGTTGCCTCTCTTATGGCCAATCCCTCTCCATCATTATAATTTGCCTTGAGGCGGATGGCATAGTCTCCGGGCTTCTGGCCGTGGATGCTGGCGGAGAAGGCTGCCGCATCGCCCGGGGCTATCTCAAAGAAGCTCTTGTCCAGGCCCACTGCCTCCAACCCTTCCCCCGGGCGGACGTCCCCCGTTACCTCTATCTTGGTGGCAGATGCGCTTCCTGAATTCAAGATGGTGATATTGAGCCGACCCTCTTCTTCCAGGGCCAGGGTTATATTGTCCTCCGCATTTATGTTCAGATCCGCCCTGCTCCTGGGAAGGATAACGATGCTGAATGGCTCGGAGCGGTTGGACAGGGAATTGCCCTTTCTGTCGGCATATCTGATCAGCACGGAAGGAATGCTGACTGTGCCCTCTTTAGCTGCATTTACCATATATACTGCAGAATCGGATTGACCGGGATCCAGCGTCTCTTTTATCTTGGGGGGATAGCCTGCGATATAAGTGAACTGGGGAAGGGGCGGGATGTCCTGCACCTCTATGCCCACGGCTGGCCCTGTGCCGTTGTTCTTGATGGTGATGGTTACCTTGGACTCGTCTCCCACATTCATCTCGCTCTTATCAAAGCTCTTGTCCACCCATAGATCCGGCTTTTCCGGCGCAGTCTGAGGCCGGTCCGAGGACCTCTTTCGGGGCGTTCCCAGTTTCTCCTTGTATTCCAGCCTCACCCTTGCGGATTGCTCATCAAAGATCTCGGCGATGGTGATGGTAATGCCACCATTGTCAGCACCCCGGTCGAAGTTGTTGGGCCGGTCCAGGAGCAGAGCCCTCTGCTCGTCAAGAGAGCCGCCCACCTTGGAGACCCTCATCACCACCAGTCCATCCCGGATTGATTGGATCTCTATAAGCTCTATCTGGTAGTCTTCCAGTTCTATGCGGTCACCGATATAAAGGCTAAAATCTCTAAAGGTGATCTCATCGTCATCCTCTTCGTCAGATTTTGCGGCGCCGTTTGCTCCGATCAGGAGGAGAACGAGAATGAGACAGACAAAAGTCATCCGATAATAGTTGGGCCGCCACCCCAGGACATCGCAATTATATATCATAATCCTTGCCGGCCTGATTTCATTTTTAGAGATTTGAATTTTACTCATTCTATCTCCAGGCTCAGATCAATCCATCTGGCATCTTTAGTGAGGGCTCCCAGAGATATAACATCCACACCGCAGCGGGCATACTGTGGGATGTTTGCGGGATTGATGCCCCCCGAAGCCTCAAGTATCAACTGCTCCCTCAGCCCCATCCCCCGAAGAAGCTCGATGCCTCGCTCTATCATCTCCGGGCTCATATTATCGAACATGATGATGTCCGCACCCCCCCGGGCTGCCAGCATCATCTCCTCCCGACTCTCCACCTCC
>CALMJN010000075.1 GCA_937864385.1 uncultured Methanosarcinales archaeon
CGGTGCTCCGCCGATCAGTCCCGGCGCCAGGGCCAGCAGCTCCGCCAGCACCTCCCGGGTGTCGCGGATGGCACGGCTGGTGGAGACGGTCAGCATCGGCTTGTCGCCGAAGGGCTCGGTCTCGACATGGATGTCGGCGGCGATCAGCACCGCATCCGCCGCGGCGATGGTGTCCTCCGAGAGCGCATTGGTGGTGCCGTCCGCGCCGTGCACCTCGACCTGGATCTCGTGTCCCATCAGTTCCGCGGTCTTCTTGATCGCCTCCGCCGCCATCAGGCTGTGGGCGATACCCGTGGGGCAGGAGGTGACTGCGATGAGCTTTGCCATGTGGTTCTCCGGAATCTCTCTGTGCTCGATCAGGGGTTGCCGAGCACGCGAATCTGGACGCGCGCGGCGAGGGACTCGATGATCTCCGGGCCAGGCAGGTTGGGCCCGACCTCGCCGAGGGTGCCGCCGAGCAGGGTGCTGACCGCGTCGCGCACGCTCGCCCACATCGCGCGCCCCTCGAGGACCGCGTCGACCACGGCCTGGGGCAGATCGCGATCGAACACCCTCTCGGCGATATCGGGGAAGAAGGCGGCCAGCTTGAGATCCGACTCCGGTTTAGTGGCCAGGGACACCCCCACGAAGAAGAGGGCGGATAGGGAGAGCCCCACCAGCACCCCGTGCTCAGTGAGATAGGGAGAGATGCTGTCCAGAGGCTGCCTGAGCCAGAACTGCTCATAAGCTATGAGCAGGATCTGAGTCCCTCCGCCCACAATCAGCGCGGCCATGGCCCCCCAGCGGGTGGCCCGCCGCCAGTATAGTCCGCCAATGATGGGGAAGAAGTAGGATGTGGTGCCTATGACTGTGGCTATGATCACGGCATCGACGATGCTGGTGGCATGCAGGGCTATGCTTGCCGATATGGCGATCATGATCACTACTAAAATTCGGTTGACTGCGATCATCTGCTTCATGGTGGCGGCCGGCCACAGATGCCTCTGCACCAAATCCCGCGAGATGCAGGAGGCAGCGGAGGTGGCGAAGGTGTCGGTACAGGACATGGATGCCGCAGCAAATCCTATGGAAAGCAGGGCCAGGAACAGCGGTGAGACATTGTCGCTTATGATCCGCAGATAGAGCATCTCCGCCTCCACCTCTCCTGCCGGGCGGGGGTAGAGCACAGACAGGCCGATGGCAGTGATAAAACAGCAGAGATAGACCAGAGCGAGCAGGCCGCCGCCTATTAGCAGCCCCTTCTTGGCCGCCCTTTCATCGCGGGCCGCCCATATCTTCTGCCAGGGATCCTGCTCCGCCACCCAGCCGGGCAGGAGAGCTACCAGGAAGATGAAGGCTCCCATCAGCCCGCCCAATAGGAATGGATTCCACCAGTCCTCCCCCAGAGCAGTGGAGGCGGCGAGAATGGAGATGTCTCTGGCCGCGGTGAGGTCCAGGGTCAGGCTGGCCACATAGACGGCCAGGGCTGCCAGGAGAGTGTATTGGAGCAGATCGGTCCAGACCACGGCCCGAAAGCCCCCCACACCCACATAGAGGGCCACGGATACGGCCATGATGGCCACGGCGAAGAATGGATCTATGCCGAAGAATGTTCCCAAGACCAGCTTGAATCCTATGAAATCCGTAACGGAGAAAAGTATCATCATGATGGTCACGGCCAGGGCCACCGGGGCTCTGATCATGGGATCATATCTGATCTCCATCAGCTCCGGCTGGGTGAGAGCGGGGATATTCTTGATTCTTTTTGAGATCAGGGCGATGATCATCAGCCCGGCGATATTGGGAAAGACCCAGATCCAGATGGAGCCCACGCCAATGAGAAGAAAGAGGCCCGTAGCTAAAAGCAGTGCGCTCGCCGTGGTCCATGATGATGCAGCCGAGAATCCTATGATCAAAGGACCGAGCTCTCGGCCCGCCAGCCAGAAGTCAGTAACCGATCTCTGGCTGCGGGAGAAATACAGGCCAATGCCCAGCATGACTGCGATGTAAATGGCGAGGAATATCAGGAACAGCGAATAAGCATCCAAGGATTTTCCACCTCAGGCAGGCTAGTAGCCCTGGTGATATTTAATATCTTACCAGCAGGATAAGATCAGCAACTACTTAAACGGAAAAAGGGCAATGAATCGCTTTGAGGTTTCTTTGATGAGGAGCGATGTCACTAAAAAGGGTAAAGAGAGAGCGCCTCACAGGGCTCTTTTAAAAGCCACCGGGCTATGCGATGAAGAGCTCCGCAGGCCATTCATCGGCGTCGTAAACTCTTATAATGAATTTATCCCCGGACACATCCATCTGGACAAGCTGGGCCAGGCGGTAAAGGCGGGCATACGCTCCGCGGGAGGAGTTCCATTCGAATTCCAGACCATCGGCGTATGCGACGGTGTAGCCATGGGGCATGGAGGAATGAGATACTCTCTGCCCAGTCGCGAACTGATCGAGGACTCCATAGAGATCATGGCCGAGGCCCATCAGCTGGACGGACTGGTGCTAATACCCTCCTGCGATAAGATCGTTCCCGGCCATATCATGGCCGCGGGAAGGCTGAACCTGCCCACCATCGTTGTCACCGGCGGGCCTATGATGCCGGGATTTGCCTGCGACAAGGAGCTGGATCTGATCAACGTTTTCGAGGGCTGGCAGGCGGGAGGCGAGGCTCTGGCCGACCTGGAGGAGATGGCCTGCCCCGGTGCCGGCTCCTGCGCCGGTCTCTTCACCGCCAACACCATGGCCTGTCTCACCGAGGCCATGGGATTGAGCCTTCCCGGCTGCGCCACGGCTCATGCCGTGGATGCCCGAAAGATGCGCCTGGGCAAGCTCTCCGGCATGAAGATAATGGAGCTGGTAGAGAAGAATATCACCGCCCGTCAGATAGTTACAGCTGCCTCTATTGATAACGCCATCCGGGTGGACATGGCCATTGGAGGCTCCACCAATACCGTCCTCCATATCCCGGCCATAGCCTCAGAGTTCGGCCTGGACCTAGACCTGGACCGGTTTGATCAACTCAGCCGGGAGACGCCCCATCTGGTCAACCTGCGGCCGGGTGGGCCGCATCATATCCTGGATCTGGACCGGGCGGGAGGAATTCAGGCGGTGATGAGCCGCCTCTCTCCGTTGCTCTCTTTGGATGCCCTAACTGTTACGGGCAAGACGCTGGGCGAGAACTTGCAAGCCTTCCGGCCGGTCAATCCCCTGGCCAACCAGTCGGTCATATCCTCTCTGAATAGTCCGGTTCATGCCCAGGGCGGAATAGCCATACTGCACGGCAGCCTGGCTCCGGAGGGCGCGGTGGTCAAGCAGACCGCCGTATCTGCGGCAATGATGAAGCATACCGGCCCGGCCAGGGTTTATGACTCGGAGGAGGAGTCCATGGCCGGCATTGTAGGGGGCGGGGTGAAGGCCGGCGATGTGGTGATAATTAGATACGAGGGGCCTAAAGGCGGCCCGGGCATGAGGGAGACCCTGGCTCCCACTTCGGCCATCGCCGGGGCAGGCCTATCCGAGTCCGTGGCTCTGATCACCGACGGGCGCTTCAGCGGAGGAACTCGCGGCCCTTGCATCGGGCATGTATCACCGGAGGCGGCGGTGGGCGGGCCCATCGCCCTGGTCGCTGATGGGGATATTGTCTCCATAGACATCCCGGCCAGAAAGGTGGATCTTCTGGTCGACCCTGCCATACTGGATCAGAGAAAGAAGGCCTGGAAGGCGCCGGAGCCCAAGATAACCAGCGGGATCCTGGCCCGCTACAGAAGCTCAGTCACATCTGCCAGCAAGGGCAGCGTGCTGCGATGAGCGGCGTGAGAAGCTTCGTGGCGGTGGAGCTTCCTGCCTCCTTTCGCCAGGAGATAGGCCGCTTGCACGGTCGCATCGCGACGGAGGGACTGCGCCTGGTCCGACCGGATCTGGTGCATATCACCCTCAAGTTCCTGGGAGATGTGCCGGAAAAGGATTTGGAAGCTGTGGCTGCCGCCCTTCGCGAGGTCAAGGCGGCACCATTTCCGGTACAGGTCAAGGGCATAGGCGCCTTTCCCGGGGGAGGCGTGCGGGTGCTCTGGCTGGGTCTGGAGGGCGACTTTTCAAAGCTATACCAGGGAATAGAGAAGGCGCTGGAGCCCCTGGGATTTCCGTCCGAAAAGCGGGGCTTCTCCCCCCATGTAACATTGGGCCGGGTGGGCCGCCCTAATGCACAGATCAGCCGGCAGATTCAGGCCAGGATGGAAGAGCTCTCCGGCCTGGATCTGGGAGGCTTCACCGTAGACCGATTTTATCTCAAGAAGAGCACTCTGACCCGGGGAGGGCCGATCTACGAGGACCTGGCAGGATTTTCTCTCTGAGATCAGAGAGTCGGTGCTGGCGCAAATCAAGCCCAGTGCCGCAGAGAAAAAGAGACTGCATGATGCCTCCACTGCCCTCATATCCCGCATCGAGAAACTGGCCGAGGATTGCGGCCTGAATCTCAAAGTCATGCTGGTGGGCTCAGCGGCTCGAGGCACCTGGCTGGCCGGGGACTATGATCTGGACATCTTTTTAGGCGTTGGGGTGGAGGATGACCTGGAAAAGGCATTGCAGCTGGCCAGGCGGATATCCCCCGATCATCGGGAGAAATATGCCGAGCACCCCTATGTCCAGGCCAGGATAGACGGCTTTGAGGTAGATCTGGTTCCATGCTATCTGGTCGATGATGCGGCCCACCTGAGGTCTGCCGTGGACAGGACCCCATTTCATAACCGATATGTGATGCAGAGGATAGCAGGCCTGGAGGATGAGGTCCTTTTATTAAAGCAGTTCATGAAGGGGACAGGAGTCTACGGCTCGGAGCTGAAGGTGGGCGGCTTTTCCGGCTACCTGGCCGAGCTGCTGGTGCTCTGCTACGGCTCTTTTGCAGCGGTAATAGAGGCGGCATCCCTCTGGAAGCCGGGGCTGAGGCTGGACCTGGAGGGCCTGGGCAGGGTGGAGCAGGCCGATCCGCTGGTCATGGTAGACCCGGTTGATCCGGAGCGAAATGTGGCTGCAGCACTGACATTGAACAGGATGCTCCAGTTTGCCCTCGCGGCCCGCACATTCATGACCCGGCCTGATCTTGAGTTCTTCTTTTCCAATCCACCGGCCCCCCTGTCCGACCGGGAGATAGAGGCCCTGATGGAAGAGCGAGGCACTCTGCCCCTGCTGATCGAATTTGCCGCCCCCGATGTGGTGGAGGACGTCCTCTATCCCCAGCTTCGCAAGGCGGAAAGCTCGGTCAAGGCTCTCCTGGAGCGCAAGGGCTTCTCCATTCTGCGCAGCGATGTCATCTCATACGGCAATCGCGCCGCTCTGCTTTTAGAGATGGAGGTCTGGCGTCTTTCCCCAGCCTGCCGGCGAGAGGGGCCGCCGGTCTGGCAGGCGGATCATATCACCCGTTTTTTGGCTGCTCACAGCCAAATCCTCTCCGGCCCTTACATCAAAGATGGCCGAGTGGTGGTAGAGGAGAAGCGGCGTTATGCCCAGGCCGCCGATCTGCTGACGGCGGAGCTGGACCGCCTCTCCCTGGGCCGGCATATCTCGGCATCCATTCGATCGGGATACAAGATATATGCCGGAAAGGAGCTTTTGGCCATAAAGGATGATGGCTATCGCATCTTCCTGGCGGAGTATTATCGGGCCAGATGCATCAGGCCGGATGCCACATAGCCTGAAAGCCGGTCCTTTCAGTCCAGGCACTTCCAGTATCTGCTCTGGATCTTTTTCACCTCATCTATCCTGCGGGCGACGCTGCTGTCCACGCCTTTGATCAGAGGTACATCTCCGCCAAAAGCCCTGAGCTCGGAGACGATGGCCTCAGCGGAAGCATCCAGGTTGTAGCCGCCTTCCAGGCTAGCTGCCACTCTGCCCTGACAGCACTCCCTGGCGATCTCCATAACCTGGCCGGCAATGGCTCCAAAGCCCTGTGCTGTTAGCCGCATTCCTCCCAGAGGATCATCCTGGTGGGGGTCCTGTCCCGCCGAGACCAGGATTATATCCGGCCTGAACTCCAGGGCGATGGGCCTCAGGATCTCCCGGTAAGCCATGAGATAGCCCTGGTCGCCCGTTCCGGCGGGCAAGGGCACATTGACCGTGGTGCCTTCTGCTCCATCCTCACCCACCTCATCCGCCCTCCCTGTGCCGGGATAGTGAGGATACTGATGGGTGGAGAAATATAGTACGGAGGGATCGGAATAGAAAATATCATTGGTTCCGTTGCCGTGATGGACGTCCCAGTCCACTATGAGCACCTTTTTCAGACCCCTGGCCTGGGCGTGCTTCGCGGCTACGGCCACATTGTTGAAGATGCAAAATCCCATGCCTCGATTGACCTTGGCGTGGTGCCCCGGGGGCCTGACCAGGGCAAAAGCGCTGGCGCATTCTGCCAGGACGGCATCCACCGCGGCCATGGTTCCCCCCGCTGCCATGAGGGCGGCCTCAAAGGATCGGGAAGAGAGTACCGTATCCATATCCAGATAGCCGCCGCCCTGCTGGCAGATGGCCTGCACCTGCTCGATATACCTCCTTCCATGCACGGCGGCGATCTGCTCCACAGAGGCGGGCTCAGGGGTTATGAGATCGCAATCGAGCTCTTCAGATTTGATCTTATTCAGGATGGCAGTGAGGCGCTCTTTTTTCTCTGGATGCTCTCCCGTCTCATGGAGAAGATATATGGGGTGATAGATTAAGCCGATCTTAGACATGCTTTTATGCTATGTATTATTCCCCAAAAACGGTTTTCCTCTCGGCGGGCTTAAAGCCATCTTTCCGGCTTTAGCCTTCTCCGCAAGAATAGTCTTTAAATATCTGATGGTTAATGCATAAATTGAGCCTAGGAAAGCTCTTTGGCCCCCTATTGCTTCCAAAAGGGCAAGAACAGCACCCTGCTGCCGGTAGAGGACCAAAAAAGATATAATAGGGAAATACTCTATCACTACCCTATAATCCCCTATGGGATTTGAGGAGGGTGACGTAGCTATACATATGTCGGAGAAAAGCCAAGCCGGGATGGCAAAGATAGAAATGGAGTGCCACGGCGTATTGCATGGCGATCGAAGACTTTATTCAGGCAATGGTTTTAAGAATACTCAGACTGTATGCTGCTGAATTGATTGTATAGGGAAATAGGAGGTTAAAAGATGAAGAAATTGGCTGCAATTACATTTACATCGATGATGCTGTTGCTGGCAACAGCGATGGTAGTAGGAGCAGCCGACACTGTAGAAATTCGCGGCCATGTTGCCACTGATAGTGACACCTGGACAGCGGATGACTTTGCCGGCTTTTACTACGATATCGATGACAACATCAAGACCGAAGAATTGACCACAACAGTTACCGACAGAAAGCTCCTGGAGCCCGATGGCGTAGTCTATAACACCAAAGCTATGGCTGACGGCTTCGACTTCGATGCATGGGGCGAGTTCCTGGTCATCGGCTTCCTGGCTGACAAGTACTTTGCCGGCTATGTTGATGCCGAGGGCACAGATGACGTCCTTTTCGAGGAGTCTGACGACGAGAATGTTCTCGCCGACGAGCAGCTTCTCAAGATCCTGGTGGACAATGATGACGAGATGACCGTCACCTCCGGCACACCCCTCAAGATGGAAGAGGGCTACGAGCTGGGAATCAAGTCCATTGATATCGACGGTAACAAGGTTTACCTCGAGCTCTCCAAGGATGGCGCTGTAGTAGACAGCAAGGTCATATCTCCCTCCGCCGATAACGCGGATATGAAGGACAAGACCTACTACTACAAGAAGGACGTTGGCGACTCCAAGGATGTAGTTATTGTCGCTGCCCACTTCAAGAACGCCTTCCGCGGCGCGGACCAGGACCTGGCCACCGTTGACGGACTCTGGCAGCTCTCCGATACCGCAACCGATGTATCCGAGAACACCGAGTACGACAAGATGACCATCCAGACTGTCACCGTTGATAGCATCATGATGAACAACGAGGACAACGACATCACCCTCAGCAATGACAAGGATATCTCCTTGATGGAGGGCGTGCGCATCAAGACCGCTGACCCATCTTCAGATGAGCCTGCCGATACCCTCCGCTGGTACATCTACAAGGAAGTCACCATCGAGGGTGAGGGCGCTGAGGCTGAGCCTGTCGCTGAGGCTGAGGCCGCCGCAGAAGAGGTAGAAGAGGCTCCCGTTGTTGAGGAAGCCGCCGCTGCTGCCGCCGTAGCTGCTGAGGAGGCTGCCACTGAGACCGCCGCTGCTGCTGAGGAGGCTGCCACTGAGACCGCCGCTGCTGCTGAGGAGGAGGTCCACGAGGCCGCCGCCGCTGCTGAAGAGGCTGTAAATGATACTGCTGAAGCCGCCGAAGAGGCAGCTCCCGGATTCGAGAGCATCTTCGCCATCACCGGACTTCTGGCAGTTGCCTACCTTGTGCTTGGCAGAAGAGAGTGAGAACAGATAGCTGGAGGGCTTAGGCTCTCCAGGACTATTCCTTTTTTATTCTGCGTTTCTTTGTATTATCTTCCCCTTGGATCCGCAAATTTGACGATTGAGCGGCTCTCTGTAATTCTCTTCAACAGGATTTCCGTTCTTGCTCCGGCTCATTAGGCCTAAAAAAGCAAAGCAGTTATATTCCATCGGCACATAGATAGATACTTTAAAGCGGTGAGAATAATGCCGAAGACCATTCGAGAGGCCTGGTTCTGGGAGAAGCTGGATGGCGATGTGAGGTGTAATCTATGCCATCAGAGCTGTCGCATCAGGCCGGGCAAGAGGGGAATATGCGGGGTTCGGGAGAACCAGGACGGAGACCTCAAGACCCTGGTATACGGTAAATTGGTGGCAGCCAACTCCGATCCCATTGAGAAGAAGCCTCTTTTCCACTTCCTTCCCGGAAGCACAGCCTACTCCATAGCCACAGCAGGCTGCAACTTTCGCTGCCTGCACTGCCAGAATGCGGACATCTCTCAGATGCCCAGAGAGACAGGCAGGATCCCCGGGGATTTCTTCTCTCCAGATGATGTGGTCTCAGAGGCCCTCCATCTCGGTTGCCAGTCCATAGCCTACACCTACACCGAGCCGACCATATTCTTCGAGTATGCTCACGATGTAGCCGAGCTTGCCCGGCGCTCAGGCTTGAAAAATGTCTTTGTCAGCAACGGCTACATGACACGAGAGGCAGCAGAGAAGATCATGCCCTTATTGGACGCAATAAACATAGATCTGAAGGGTGACGACCAATTCTACCACAAGGTCTGCGGGGCAAAGCTTGAGCCGGTGCAGCAGAACATTGAGCTGTTCTGGAAGAAGGGGGTCTGGGTGGAGGCAACAACCCTGCTCATACCCGGCTACAATGACTCCGAATCGGTGCTGCAGGAGCTGGCCTCTTTTCTGGCCGGGCTTTCTCCAGAGATCCCATGGCATATATCCGCCTTCTACCCAATGTACAAGATGAAAGATGTGGCCCGTACCGGAATTGACACCCTTCGCCGGGGAATCGCAGCGGGAAAAGCTGCTGGACTGAAATATGTCTATGCCGGCAACATCGCAGGGGAGAGCGAGAATACCATCTGTTCGGCCTGCCGGGAGACTCAGGTGGAGAGGATGGGATACCGGATAGTGAGAAATTCCGTGGTCGAAGGCCGTTGCTCACGATGTGGCACAATCCTGGCCGGTGTTTGGTCTTAGGCGGGTATCTTTACACAACTCTTAAGTATCCAGCGGCACTGCTTCTGGCCTATTATGTCATTTTGCTCGGTAGAAGAGGCGATAAAGGAGATCAAGGCGGGCCGGTTTATAATTGTCCTGGACGACGAAAATCGGGAGAATGAGGGCGACCTGATCATTGCCGCAGAAAAGGCGACTCCAGAGGCCATTAACTTCATGGTCTGTCATGCTCGCGGCCTGGTCTGCATGCCCATGACTAGAGAGCGGCTGGATGAGCTTGAGCTGACCCTCATGACCCTGCAAAATACCGAGTCCATGCAAACCGCTTTTACCGTATCCGTGGATTCCCGGACCGGCACCACCACCGGAATCTCTGCCTTCGATCGGGCTGCGACGGTCAGGGCCCTTATCGATCCCCGGACCAAGAAGAGCGATCTTATGACCCCGGGCCATCTCTTTCCCCTGCGAGCCAAAGAGGGTGGGGTCCTGCGCCGATCCGGCCACACCGAGGCCTGCATCGACCTGGCCAGGCTGGCAGGGCTCTATCCCGCCGGGGTGATCTGCGAGATCATGAACGAGGATGGCAGCATGGCCCGGTTGGCGGAGCTGGAGAAGTTCGGCGAGAGGCACGGCCTGAAGATGCTCACCATTGAGAGCCTCATCAGATACCGCATGCAGAGGGAGTGCCTCATCCGCAAGGTCTCCGATGTCAGCCTGCCCACGGACTATGGCACCTTCCGGGTGATCGGTTACGAGTCCATTCTGGACGGACAGTGCCATCTGGCATTAGTAGCGGGAGACCCTGCCGCTCCCGATGCCCTGGTTAGGGTGCACTCGGAGTGCCTCACTGGAGACGTCTTCTCTTCCCAGCGCTGCGACTGCGGCGAGCAGCTCCGCCGGGCGCTGCGCCTTATAAGCCAGAGAGGAAATGGAGTATTGCTTTACATGCGCCAGGAGGGCAGAGGAATTGGCCTCGCCAACAAGCTGCGAGCCTATGCTCTGCAGGATGCGGGCAGCGATACCGTGGAGGCCAACCATGAACTGGGCTATCCGGCGGACCTGCGAGACTATGGAATCGGAGCCCAGATCCTGGTCGACCTGGGCGTCAGGGAGATGCGTCTTCTGACCAACAATCCCAGGAAGGTCATCGGCCTCGAGGGCTACGGCCTGATGATCAAAGAGCGGGTCCCTCTGGAGATTGAGCCCAACAGCATCAATAGACGATACCTGGAGACGAAGAGGGATAAACTGCATCATCTTCTCCTTCAGAACGATGCCCCCTGATCAATCTATGGCGATTCTCTTCCTGGTGGTGACCACTGCTTTGGGGATGCTGATCTTTAGAACGCCACTCTCGAGCTTGGCATGGGCCTCATCTGCCTTGACACCGGCGGGAAGAGAGATGGTCCGCTCAAATCTCCTGTAGGACCTCTCCCGCTGGTGGAAGTTTCCTTCTGCCATACCCGTCTCCGTCTTTCTCTGGGCTATCACGGATAGCTCATCGCTGGACAGGGCGATATCTACATCTTCTTTGTCCATGCCGGGCAGGTCCATGGTCACTATTATCTCACCATCCGTCTCCTGGACATCGGCCAGAGGCTCAATCATCTCCTCTCCATCCCTGCCCGTCTCTGCCTCCTCCATCAGCTCTCCCAGGCGCCTGCGCATGCGCTCCATCTCCTCGAGGTACTTGGACTCAATCCTGGCCAGCCCCAGGTCCTCCATGAGACGGTCCATCCTCTTCTGCAGCTTCTTCAGCTCTTCTGATGCTATCAAGCCTTTCATAAAAACACCGTTATATTAAAGCCATCTGATGCTTAATATCTATTCCTATAGATAGGCCGCCTGAATTTCAACCACCTCTGCGGAGTTCCTGGCAGCGGCATACTCGCTCAGTGGCTCCTGGTTCAGCTCCAGGAAAACATGTCCCCATTTGAATTTGGAGAGGATAAGCTCCGCCTGGGCCGCTTCACCCAATATAACCAGCCCTGCTGCCAGTGCCTCCACTGTGGAGAGCTGGAAGGGTTTGCCGTAGTTGACCGGATTGGCGGCTATCAGGAAGGGCAGAGCCCGCTCTTTGAGGGAGAGGCGGGAGAATGCCTCCTCGGCATGAGCCCAGCTGCAGTCGAGGGCAGCCAGCCCTCTGCCCCCCCGGTCCTCAGGGGAAAGGGCTTTTTCCGAGAAGGGGCTCAAGACCAGGAAGGGCCTCAGATCGCCGAGTCGTTTTGTCAATCGGACCAGGCTGAAGCGGGCCAGCTTCCGTCCCGAGCATTTCTTGGGATCGCACTGATTGGCATGGTAGACCAAAAGCTGCATATTGCTACCGGTACCACCGATAATCCTATTAACATTGTGTTCAACTGCCTAGGCTAGCCAATGAGCCAGGAGCTTTCTGATGAGCGAGGTCTCCAAAGAATACGACTTTAATTGTGTAGAAGAGAAATGGGTAGAGAGCTGGGATCCCTCTGTCTATCACTTTGACTGGCAGTCAGATAAGCCGCAGTACATCATAGACACGCCACCGCCCTACCCCACCGGAAACTTTCACATCGGAAATGCCCTGAACTGGTGCTATATCGATTATGTGGCCCGCTACAAGCGCATGAGGGGCTACAATGTCATGTTCCCCCAGGGCTGGGACTGCCACGGCCTGCCCACCGAGGTCAAGGTGGAGGAGCTAAATCACATCACCAAGAATCAGGTGCCTAGAGAGGAGTTCCGGCGGCTCTGCGAGAAGCTGACCGAGGAGGCCATAGAGCGCTTCCACCAGTCCATGGGCCGGCTGGGCCTGTCCATAGACTGGTCCAATGAATATGTGACCATGAGGCCTGAGTACTACGTCAAGACCCAGACCTCCTTTGTGAGGATGCATGAGATGGGCCTGATCTACCGGGAGGACCATCCGGTCAACTGGTGTCCCCGCTGCGGCACGGCCATAGCCTTCGCCGAGGTGGAATACGACTCCCGCACCACCACCCTCAACTATATGCGCTTTGTCTCCGCGGAGGGTGAGATGCAGATAGCCACCTCCCGTCCCGAGCTTCTCCCGGCCTGCGTGGCCGTGGCGGTCCATCCCGATGACCAGCGCTATCAGAAGTTCATAGGCAAGAAGGTCCGGGTTCCATTATTCGATTACGAGGTGCCGGTCCTGGCTGATCCGGTTGTGGACACTGCCTTCGGCACGGGAATAGTCATGATCTGCACCTTCGGAGACAAGCAGGATGTGCGATGGTGGATGGAGCATCATCTGCCTCTGCGCCAGGCCATAGACCGGGAGGGGCGTCTAACTGCCGTGGCAGGGCCCTATGCCGGTTGCTCTGTCGGCGAGGCCAAGGAGAGGATCATCCGGGATATGCAAAAGGAGGAGATAATCTTCAAGCAGGAGCCCCTGGAGCAGAATGTGGGCTTGTGCTGGAGGTGCAAGACCGCCATAGAGATTCTCTCTGAGAGGCAGTGGTTTGTGCGCATCAATCCCGAGGAGATCAAGAGGACGGCAGAGGAGATAGAATGGGTGCCGCCTCATATGCAGGTCCGGCTCAAAAACTGGGCCGACTCGGTGGAGTGGGACTGGTGCATATCCCGGCAGAGGATCTTCGCCACGCCCATACCCGTCTGGTACTGCCGCTCCTGCGGAGAGGT
Source organism: uncultured Methanosarcinales archaeon (assembly GCA_937864385.1). Taxonomy (GTDB): domain Archaea; phylum Halobacteriota; class Methanosarcinia; order Methanotrichales; family Methanotrichaceae; genus Methanothrix. The sequence continues at coordinate 13,278 of CALMJN010000075.1, forward strand.
TTTGGTGGCTAAAGAGGAGTGGCTGCCCCTCGATCCCAATCAGACCCGGCCGCCGACCAAGTGCAAATGCGGCAGCGACGATTTTATTCCGGAGAAGGATGTCCTGGACACCTGGATGGACAGCTCCATCTCCGCACTGGCCGTGGCCGGCTGGCCGGATCGAAAAGACCTGAGAATGCCCACCCAGCTGCGACCTCAGGGGCATGACATCATCCGCACCTGGGCCTTTTACACCATCCTGCGGACCAAGTCCCTGGAAGGGGTCAAGCCCTGGGATACCATACTTATAAACGGCATGGCCCTGGGCGAGGACGGCCACAAGATGTCCAAGTCCCTGAACAACTTCATCCGACCGGAGGAGGTCTTTGCCACCAACGGAGCCGATGCTCTGCGGCAGTGGGGGGCCATGGGCGGAAGCCCTGGCAATGATATCATGTTCCAGTGGAAGGAGATCACCGCAGCCAGCCGCTTTCAGCAGAAGCTCTGGTCCATATTCCGCTTCTCTCTGCCCCTCATCGCCAATGTCGAGGCCAATCCGGGACAGGTGGACCGCTGGCTTTTGGGAGAGCTGGACCGTTTGGTGATCAGAGCCACAAAGGCAATGGAGGCCTTCCAGTTCGATGAGACCATGAAGGCCATCCGTGGCTTTGCCTGGGAGACTCTGGCGGACAATTACATCGAGCTGGTCAAGGCCCGCCTCTACGGCCCGGACAGTCCGGAGAAGAGAGCGGCCCAGAGCACTCTCTACCGGGCCATTGAGACCGTGGCCCGGCTAATGTCTCCTTTCACTCCCTTCATCTCCGAGGAGATCTTCCATACCCTGACTGGCGAGAGCGTCCATGTGCAGAGTTGGCCGGAGCCGGGGGGAGCAGAGGTCGATCCCGCCGGCCTGGCCATCAAGGAGATTGCGGCAGCCATCCGTCGCTACAAGGCGGAGAAAGGAATGGCCTTGAATGCCCCCCTGCCGGGAATTGTGGTCTACTCCGAGCTGGGCCTGGAGACATTCGACCTCTCCGGCGTGGCCAACTCCACTGTGGAGAGCCGGGCAGGAAAGCCGGATATTGAGATGAAGCCTGTAGCGGTCAGGCCCCAAATAAAGATAATCGGCCCCAGGTTCAAGGACAAAAGCGGCAGGATCATCAAGGCCCTGGGATCCATGGACCCGGCCTGGGCAGCAGAGCAAAAAGCCTCCGGCTCGATAAGAGTTGATGTGGATGGGGTGAGCATAGATCTACCGGCTGAGGCGGTGGAGATAGAGATGGAGACCCTTTCCGCCGGGCTGGCGGTGGATGTACTGCGCCTGGAAGGCGCCAGCGTGCTGGTCCGCCGATGATCGAGGTCGAGGTCAAGGCCCGGGCTCCGGAAGGAATGGCGGAGAGGATAGCATCACTGGGAGGAGAGTTGATAGCAGTGGAAAACCACCAAGATCTCTACTTCAATTCCCCCCTGCGGGACTTTAAAAGAAGCGATGAGGCTCTTCGCATTCGGATCAAAGAGGAAGGGCCCCGCCTGACCTACAAGGGCCCCAAGATCGACAGCTCCACCAAGTCCCGCCTGGAGTTGACGGTAACGATAGATGATGCCCGGCAGATGGAGGAGATCCTGGGCCGTCTGGGATTTGTCCTCTCCGCCATAGTTCGCAAGCGACGCAGCAAGTACTCCTACAAGGGAGTGACTGTGGCTCTGGACGAGGTAGAGGGCCTGGGATGCTTTCTGGAGGTGGAGGCCGGGGCGGAGGAGGACATCGAGGAGCAGAGGCGGAAGGTCCTGGGGGTTATGGGTGAGCTGGGACTGCATGAGTCCATAACAAGCTCATACCTGGAGCTGCTGGATGAGAAGAAACAGCATCCTGCCGCAGGTAAGAGTGAGCCGATCTGATGTCCGAGAGCCCCAGGATCCAATCGCTGTCGATGCTTTTTCTGGTGATGGCAGTTCAGATTCTGGCCCTGGCGGTCACCCCGGCCATGTCTGCCAGCCAGGAAAGGGTGTTTGAGGACCCGGCATCAGCCGCCAATCCAATCTATTATATGCTTCTCATCCTGGCATTCACAGCCCTTCTTCTTCTGGCCATAAAGAAGAATCTGAACTGGATGGTGAGCGGTTTTATCCAAATCGCCATAGCCAGCAGCATATACTATCTGGCGGTGGCCTTTTTATCCCCTTTCTATGCCCTGCTGGCAGCGGTAGCCGGGATGCTTCTCGTGCGCTATTATCCGGAGTGGTATGTCATAGATGGCCTGGGGATTGCCGTTTCCGCCGGAATAAGCTCGCTTTTCGGCCTGAGCATGACCGTCATCCCTGCGCTCATTCTTCTTGTAATTTTGGCGGCCTACGATGCCATATCCGTCTACAAAACCCGCCATATGGTCTCTTTAGCGGAGGGAGTGCTAAAGATGAAGGCCCCTCTGCTTTTCGTGGTGCCGAAGAGCCGGGGCTACAGCTTCCGTAAAGATCAGTCCATCCTTTCCAGCCAAAACCAAACAAGCCCGGGAGAGGAGCAGCCCGGGTCGAGAGCAAGCAGCGGCAAAAGGGGAGCCTATTTTCTGGGGCTGGGCGATGCCATCATCCCCACCATACTGGTCATATCCGCCAACACCACCCTTCCCCCAGGCGGCCTTCTGGGGGTGAATATCCCGGCGCTGGGAGCCATGCTGGGAACATACCTCGGCTTTTTCCTGCTCATGAGCACATCCAGGGATCGACCCCAGGCTGGATTGCCTTTCCTCAATTCAGGAGTGATACTGGGATTTTTGGCTGGCTGCGCCCTGGCCGGCGTCAGTCCGTTTTAGTAAAACAGCGCAACCCGATGCCTGCATCATGGCGTGACTTCGCTGCAAAATAGCTGATGGGGCAGTCTTATAGCCTTCCCCCTGCTACCTATCGCCCCTCAGCCCCATGATCTCCTCTACCCTGACCTCGGTCAGCTTCCAGACGGTGTTCTTTCCCCCCTGAAGCAGAGCCTCCACCGGCTCCTCCGGAGAGTGGCCTAGAGCAGACATGACATTGGGCGAGAGGCGTCTGCTTTTTATCAGGCTTACAAACCTTTCTCTAACTGCTCTTTTTTTCTCGTCATCTTCGAGCTCTACCAGCCGTCCGGGCAGAGATACAAAGCTGAAGTGAGAGAGGTCTGGGGAATAGTGCTCTATCTCCACAGTCACCAGGGGATTGTCCCGAAAATACTGGACCTTCCTGCCGTAGTTGCTGGATAGAAAATACATAAACCTGCCATCGAAGACATATAGAAACGGGGCTATGTGGGGATAAAGGCCACCCTTAAAAGCAATGCGGCAGATGTATTGATCCTCAACCAGGCGGTCGTACTCTGCCTTGGCCATGC
>CALMJN010000076.1 GCA_937864385.1 uncultured Methanosarcinales archaeon
GGAACAGGTGCGTGGCCGAGTGGAGGATGCGGTTCTGGATCCTGAGAACGGAATTGTAGGTGGCCTGGCGATAAGGGACGTGAACCGGGATCTCTTTGAGAAGAAGGGCGGCAAAGGGATCATAATACCATTCCGCTGGGTTATAGCTGTAGCTGATATAATTATTATCCGTCATCCGGTAAAAAATGCAAAAAAACCACGAGAGATCGATTAGTCGGGAGATCTTCTCCGGCCTGTATGCGCCTGCCCCGCTGGCAGTTAGGGCTGACGGAAGGGGATTTAAAAAACTACTTGACGGAAGAGGGAAGCCCTACGACATTGATTTCGCTCGATCTATGATTCGGGTGACGGAAAGCATATTTTCTGATTCCGGCCTGGCTCCCAGCTTCGCCTTTACTTTCTCAGATGAAGTAAGCCTCATCTATCTGAAGACGCCGCTAGCTGGCCGGGTGGAAAAGATCGATTCCTTGGTGGCAGGCTACCTATCGGCTGCACTCTCTCTTGAACAGGGGAGGCTTGTCTCCATGGACTGCCGCACTATACCTCTCTGCAGTGAGCTGATCATCAGGTATCTGGCAGAGCGTCAGGATGAGGCCTGGAGAAATCATATCTTCTCTTATGGCTTCTACATGCTGAGGAAGGAGGGACTGAATCCCGCCCAGGCTATGGAGAGATTGCGTGGCCTCTCCGGGCCGCAGATACATGAGCTGGTCTTTCAGAAGGGCATAAACCTGGCTAAGACTCCTGCCTGGGAGAGGAGAGGGGTGATGGTCTACCGTAAAGAAGGAAAGCTGGAATCTGATTGGAATCTACCTCTTTATTCTTCAGTCGAGGGCTCAATATTCCTGAAGAAAATCGTAGGGATCAACTCTGCAAAATTTTAGTTAGGTATTGCCTAAGATCTGTCGCTTGAAAGGCAATCGTCTTTTTATTCATTTTCCGATAGGATCAGGAAATATCTCTTGATTATATCCCTGTTTTCTGGAGGAAGGCTTTCTATATATAGCTCAGAAGGAACTGCTGTCACTTCGCCGACCTGTGATTTCTGGAAGGCGCGCTCTATCGGATCTGTATTTCTGGCTAGCGATCCTGCACCCATTCCTGGATAAAGCATTATATCCATCTTATTCTCATTTAAAACCGCCAGAGAGGGCCGGCCGAAGATGTTGCCGGTCAGATTAATCTCATGGCTGGGGCTCTCCTCTTCAGCATTATCTTCAAAGGCGGAAAGAGCCTTATCTCTTATCTCAGTCAATGCCTGAAAATCAGATGGATTGACTATATCGCTTTTAGAGAGGATTGTAGCCGCTCCTAATAGGATTACAAGGAAGAGGGCTCTGCTCTTTATCTCCCTTGAGTCTAGTATCGTAGTGGGCTTTATGGAATTGAGGCTGACTTTCAGTTCCTGAGCCAGGCATTGCATGGGCAGGCTTTCTAGATCGCTATTATCGTAACCTGTACGCGCTTTTTCAGATAGTTTTTCACCTAGCAGGTGAAAGATATCCGTTCTTCTTCGCATCTTTATCAACCTCGCGGCAGCCAGCCCGAGAATTATAGAAAGAATGGCTGGCGATCTCGCGAGGAGGAGCGAATCTTGATAATAGAAATTCATAAAGGCTGGCACCCCTATTACCAAGGCCAGGCAGTAAATAGCTATAGAGAGCAGCGCTGCATTGAGGAGCACAATATTCCTTTCGTGCTGCTGCTGAGCATCCATCAGCCTCTTCAAAGGCTGAAGGAATTCATAAGGCCCTTTCATAATATTTATTCGGAAGGCTCTAATAAATAGTTTCCTGGAGTTTTATCCTTCTTTGCTGGAAAGAGTTTATATCGCCCAGTCTATTCTCCATTATATCATACACTTGGTGCATAGCCTGGCAAGAATAGAAAAAGTCACCCCGATGGAAAGATGTTTGGCATCGATGGATTAAGGGGCAAGCTCCTGGCAGTCCTTTTAGCTTTTGCCATATTTCCAATGGGATTTATAGGAATTCTATCTCTGGGGGAGATGAATCGGGCATCCTTTGATATTGAGAATAATATTACTAATCTGTCGACATCTCTGAACCGCTCCGCTCTCGCGGTGGAGTCTCTTGAGGCAGATCAAGTGCAACTGGCCGAAGCCAAGGCCCGTCAGCTTGACGCTTTCTTCTTAAGGATCGCCTCCCAAAATGAGCTGGTCGCGAGATATGCGGGCAGCAGCGACGGAACGAAGGACTGCGACACGCCCGCTGGGATATGGATTGCTCCAACCGGCTCCGACAAGACGGCATCAGCGAGAAGGGATGCTACGGCGAGATCATTGTGTGCTCCGGCTATGCTTATGCAGGAGCTTCATAAGGCCGATTCCTCTATCGCTCTCTCATATCTAGGAAGCGATGATGGAGTTCTCGCAGTCTGGCCGTACAGCAATAAAACCCTGAGCAATGCCGCGCCTTTCAGCTATCAGGACAAGCCCTATTATGAAGAGGCAAAGAAGCAGAAGAAGACCATCTGGACAGGGCCGTATTTGGATGCAAAGGGCAAAGAAGTGATTACAGTCACAACTCCTTTCTTTCGCCAGGGTAAATTTGCAGGCATAGCAGGGATGGATATACCATTATATCCAATTTACAGCGATCTGACATCCCTTAGAGGACGCGGATTTCCCTTTATAATCGATTCTAAAGGCCTAATATTATATCGTCCCAAAGTTAAGCCAGAAAGCTATCTAAATAATCTCTTTGCCTCGGATAATTTCGTTGAATCTGCGGACCCAGAGATCAGAGATTTGGGCCGAGAGATGCTCAGTCAGAGCAAAGGCTCTATTCTGGTTGATCTGGATCAAGGTGATGGATATTTGGCTTTTTCGCGCATAAACGCTCTTGGCTGGACCATAGGCTTTGCCTATGCCGCGGAGGAGATGAGCCTGCCAGCCAGATATATAGATTCCGG
>CALMJN010000077.1 GCA_937864385.1 uncultured Methanosarcinales archaeon
GAGAAGATGAGGCCTCGTCTGCCCATGAGACGGCTCTGGCCATCGCAGACAAGATTCTGGAGGAAGATATGGAGAACACCAGCGCCTTGAGGATCAAAGCTGAGGCCCTTGCTAGTCTCAGCCTGTGGGATGAAAGCCTGCAGGCCCTGGATAAGGTTATCGAGATCAATCCCAGCAACTATGATGCCATGGGCCGAAAGAGCGAGATTCTGGTGATGATGGGAATGTTCAATGAGTCCCTGCAGGCGCTAAGCCAGGCAATTGAGCTGATACCGTCCAATGATACCCTGGAGCTTGTGGTTTACTGGTCGGCTAAGTCAGAGGTTCTGCAAAGCGCAAATCGTCTGGATGAGGCGATTACGGCGCTGGATAAAGTGATTGAGCTGGATCCGCAAAACGCAGCTGCATGGAGAATTAAAGGCTTTATTCTGTCGGACCTGAATAGAGACAATGATTCTCTGGCTGCCTTTGAGGAGTCCATCCGGCTTGAACCCAGCGATGAACATTCCTGGAGCGTCAAGGCGGGCCTGCTCTCCAAGATGAAGAGGTACGAGGAATCACTTCTGGCTTTCGACCAAGCCATTGCCCTGACGCCGGCCAGCCAGCCCGCAAAGCTGGCTGAAAACTGGCTGCTCAAGGGCGAGGCCCTGAACAAGAGCGGAAGAGAGGAAGAGGCTTTGCAAGCCTACCAGAATTCCATCGACAACATCGATAAGATCCTCCAGAATGATTCCAACAACAGCGCAGCCTGGTCTCAGAAGGGCAGAGCGCTCCTCAAGCTGGCCAGCTATGATGAAGCTCTTCAAGCATATGAGCAGGCAATAAGGGCAACAATACCCTCATCGATATCGGCGCACTTTCCTGATGCCTGGATAGGCAAGGGCGACGTTTTGCGGGCGATGGATAGGAACGAGGAGGCTTTGCAGGCCTATGACCGGGCCATCGAGATCAATCCCATCTTCGGCGATGCCTGGCGGGGAAGAGGAGATGCCCTGAAAGCCCTTGGGAAGGCTTACGATGCCAGCATGTCCTTTTACATGGCTCAGAAGCTGGGGTATGAGGAAGAGTAAGGTTTCAGCAGATTTTTTTTAACATTCTTGAAATGAGGTGATGGTATTGTGTAGATCTCGGTGGTCGCCGTATCATTAAAAAAAATATTTTTAAAATATGAGAGTTTTGGCAGTCAAACAGAGCTCCTGAATTTGGACGGCTTTACCGATACCCCCATACTCTCCTATGCCGCCAAGTATGCCTCTA
>CALMJN010000078.1 GCA_937864385.1 uncultured Methanosarcinales archaeon
GTCTTTGCGGCAATAGGTTGCTACCTGTTTTAATGGCAACATTCTGAAGCCTAGCCCTCTTTTCCAGTCGGTTACGCCCTTAGAATTTCAACGCTATCTGGACCCAGCCCGCTCCATTTTACCTTGTAGCCCAGCAGGGCCAGCGCCTGGCTGCAAGCTCTGATGCCATGTCTCTCGAATACCCTCAGGCATCATTATGCTTTTTCACGCCTTCCAATTCACCCTGGATCTCATCCAGGATATGCTGGCTTACCAGCAGGTCTTCTATCAAGGAAAAGCCGAGCCTGTTCTGCTCCCCGGCCCTTCGCCGCAGCTGGCTCATTGTAGATGCAGAACACCAGGGTTAGCCAGCTCGGCCATCTCCTGCAGGTGGTGGTCAGCGCCGGGGCGCATAGCAGGACCTTGGCCTCCCGGGAGGTCTGCTTTAGGGTTTTAGGCCAGGCGGCCCACCATATCTCGCCGCAGCTCTGCTGATCAACGGATCGTGCTCCCAGATAAGGACGCTTAGGCAACTGAGCGCCAAGCATTTCCGCCATTGAATTCATCAATCGATCACCTTGCGAGCATGTTCATAACCTCAAACCTGCAACATCTATTCAATACCCCTCTAAAGAGCACATCGTCCTGGCGATAATTAGGAAGGTTAAGAGCAATGGCACTGGAAAAAAGCAGAGTGAAGATGGTCCTGAGATATCGTTGGGCAGTGTTCGGTATCCTGGCCCTGGCCTACTTCTTTGTCTACTTCCACAGGGTATCCTCAGCGGTCGTCTCTTCTGATCTCCAGATCACCTTCGGAGTTAGCACGGCCGCCTCCATTGGACTCTTGAGCTCGGCCTATTTCTACGCCTACACGGTCATGCAGCTGCCCTCCGGTTTGCTCACCGACAGCTGGGGGCCACGCAGAACCGTCAGCATCTTCATGTTGATAGTCGCAGCCGGCGCCATCCTAACCGGCATCGCCTCCACCTTCGAGCAGGTCATAGCCGGCCGGCTCTTGATCGGCGTAGGGGTGGCCGTGGTTTACATCCCCACCATGAAAATCCTTGCCAGCTGGTATCGCAAGAACGAGTTTGCCTCCCTTTCCGGCATCCTGCTGGCAGTGGGTAATATCGGTGCACTCTGTGCCGCGGGCCCGCTGGCTTTGATGTCCGAGGCTTTAGGCTGGCAGCAGGTCTTTCTCATACTGGGCATGATCTCACTTGCCCTGGCCGTTGCCGCCTTTGTGATCACCCGGGACCGTCCCTCTGACCTGAACCTTCCCACCATCCAGGAGATCGAAGCCGAGGAGAATGGCGAGCCTGTCCCTGAGGCCTTGAGGATGGATAAGATCCCCATGATCGAGGCGCTCAAGATGACCTTCGGAGCGGGCATGAAGTTCTGGCCTCTGGCCATCTGGTTCTTCTTCATGTACGGCAGCATCATGGTCTATCAAGGACTGTGGGCGGGACCTTTCTATCACGACATCCTGGGATGGGACAAGGCCACATACGGCCTGGTTCTCACCTTCATCGGAATAGGCATGATCTTCGGCTGCCCTGCTGCCGGCTACATCTCGGATAAGATCCTGAAGTCCCGCAAGAAGGTGCTCATCATAGGCACGGTGGTGTATACGATCACCTGGGCGGTAATATGGATCACCGCCGGGCAGATCGCCAGTACAGAGGCCTATATGGCGATCAACTTCGTGTTCGGCTTCTTCGGCGGCTTCTTCGTGGTGAGCTTCGCCCAGATCAAGGAGCTGTTTCCCATTACCATTGTGGGAACGAGCACCGCCGCCCTCAACATATTCCCCTTCGCTGGCGGCGCCATCCTGCAGCAGGTCTCCGGTCTGATGCTCGCCTCCCGGTCCCTGGAGTCTTACCAGGGGTTATGGCAGTTCATGCTGATATGCATGGCTATCGCCACGGTGGCGGCATTCCTATCCAAGGAGAAGGAGCCGGGCAGAGGCTAGGAGCTGGTATATGAATGAAGAGGGATTCAGGAGGTTGATAAGTCTGGCTAATCCGTCTTAGGTTATCGTTTTCATGGCAAATTATTATTTCGAGCGCCTCTAAATTGCTGGTTATCTTCCGGTGCATGCTTTCGCCTCTCTTATACCTGCCCGGTTAAACCTGCCCTGTTCAGCCTGAAGAGAGCGGCAAGAAATTATTATTACCAGGCTCGCCCTTATCTTCGCCTGTGAAAAACCGCGAGGTCGCAGACATCCTCTATCAGATGGCCGAGCTATTAGAGCTGCAGGCCGAGAACCGCTTCAAGATCATAGCCTACAGCAAGGCGGCCCGGGCCATAGAGGGCCTGCCGGAGGACATCGCCTCAGTCAGCCGGGAGGGCAGGTTGCAGGCCATACCGGGAGTGGGGAGGGCCATTGCGGACAAGGTGGAGGAGTATCTCAAGACCGGCAGGATCGCCGCCCACCAGGAGCTTCTGGCCAAAACCCCCCCCGGCCTGGCCGAGCTGCTCCAGATCGCCGGCCTCGGCCCCAAGACGGTCTTCTTGCTCCATGACAAGCTGAATGTCACCAACCTGGAGGAGCTGGAGAGGGCGGCTCGCGAGCATCGCATCCGCCGCCTGCCCCGCATGGGTCCGACCAAAGAAGGAAACATCATCAAATCTATCGAGAGATACAAAAAACGCAGCTCAAGAATACTCTACAGCTCCGCCGAGCCGGTGGTGATGGAGGTCCTCTCCCATCTGGGAAAGATGGAGGGCCTGGAGCATGTCACCGTGGCCGGGAGCTTCCGGCGGGGGCGGGAGACTGTGGGCGACATCGACATCCTGGCCACGGCCAGCCGCCCGGAGGAGATCGTGGCTGCCTTCTCCCGAATGCCCATGGTCCAGGAGGTTCTGGCCAGCGGCCCTACCAAGGCCAGCGTCATAGTTCAGGACACCATCCAGGTGGACCTGCGCATCGTCGAGCACCGCTCCTTCGGCACCGTCCTGCAGTACTTCACCGGCTCCAAGGAGCATAACGTCAAACTGCGCCAGATCGCCCTCAGCCGCGGCTACTCTCTGAGCGAGTATTCTCTGCACCGCCTCACCGACGGCCAGGACCTCTTCTTCGATCGGGAGGAGGATGTTTACTCCGCTCTGGGCTTATCCTACATCCCTCCCGAGATGAGGGAGGACCAGGGCGAGATCGAGGCCGCTCTTCAGGGCCGGCTGCCGGAGCTTCTGGAGAGAAAGGACATCCGGGGGGACCTGCATGTGCACAGCGATTGGTCCGACGGCCGGGCCACTATACTGGAGATGGCGCGGGCCGCCTGGGCCCTGGGATATGAGTACATCGCCATCTGCGACCACTCACCGGCGGTGGGCATAGCTGGTGGCCTATCCCCGGAGCGGCTGGAGGAGAAGATCCAGGCTATTGAGGAGATTAACGAGAATCTGGAAGGGATAACTGTCCTATCCGGAACGGAGGTGGACATCAAATCGGACGGCCGCCTGGACTACTCCGACAGCCTCCTCTCCCGCTGCGATGTGGTGGTGGCCTCCATTCACATGGGCGGCCAGCAGAGCGAGAGAGAGATCAGCGGAAGGCTGATCCAGGCCATGGAAAATGAGAATGTGGATATCATCGCCCATCCCACCGGCAGGATCATCGGCCAGAGGGACCCCTATGAGCTGGACCTGGCTGCCGTTCTGGAGGCGGCAGCCAGGACCGGCACCGCCCTGGAGATCAACTCCTATCCCTCCCGGCTGGACCTGGGAGATGTCAATGCCCGGGCGGCCCGGGAGGCGGGGGCCAGGCTGGCCATAAACTCCGATGCCCATGAAACCAGCCAGCTGGAGGTCATGAGATACGGCATCAACGTAGCCCGCAGGGCCTGGCTGGAGAGAAAGGATGTGCTCAATGCCCTCTCTTTAAAGGAGCTTTTGGCATCATTGAAGCGATGAACATTGTTGCCGCATCTGCGTGGGCATGAAAGGCTTATTAATCAAGGGAAGAGGTAGCTGGATTCATGAAAATCAACATCAATAACCAGGCCAAGGTGGGGCTGGCCACGGTGGTATGCCTCCTCAGCCAGGGATATATCTTCACATATCTGCTGAAGGTGGAGCCCCATCCTTTGATATCCTTCATCCCTCTGCTGCCTTATATCGCCTACATCTATGCCCGGGGAGCGAGGATCTGGCACCATGATAAGCCGATGTACTGGATAGGGGCGATCCTGGCCATCACCATCCTGGATATAATTCCCTATATCCCTGCCAGGTGATGATGGGCCTCAGCCCGGAGCCCTGCCTCTGGAAATCTATTTATTCTGGTTTGGACTAGGGACTGCCCCGTGCATAATCCAGAGATAAATCCAGAGACGGTCATCACTATCGTAGGATTTGTGGGGGCTATTATGCTCCTCCTCAATGTAGTGGTAATCAAATGATTTTTGAAGCATAAAATTAATGCAAAGCGGCTGCAATCCGCTCTCTCTAT
>CALMJN010000079.1 GCA_937864385.1 uncultured Methanosarcinales archaeon
GGAGCTCTATTGAATAATTCATCTGAATGGCCAAATCGATCGTCCTGCGATCATTTCTTCTTGTGCTCTTCTTGTGCTTTAGTGCATCATCAAAAAAAAGCTAATTTCAAAACGACTTCCTGCGGATGGATATTATGTTCGCTGAAGATCTGAGCGGGAGTTTTGCCGATCTATTCAGATCGAGATATCAAAGCAGAGGTATCTGGACTTTTCCATACTTAGCTTTGATTCTCATTTAGCCGACCGGCCATTGCTCAATAATAGCAATTATTCTTTTATCCATAATTATTGCCATAACGAAAGGGATTTATGCAAGCAAGGGAATACTGTATGAGTAAAAATAAAAGAGGATCATTCTTTGATACGATTTCATAGGAGAGAGATTGATATGAAGTATGGGAGATTATTGTTAGTATCGATTTTCATCATAGCCGTTTTGACTGCTTCATCTTTAGCAGTAAAGACGGTGACTTATACCTCTGACCTGCCCTCTAAGGTCACGGATTGGGAGAGGAATCATACCCTGCCTTATTTCGATCCGGATCTGGGGAACCTGATATCTGTAGATTTCAAGGCATCGCTAAATGCCACTACAGATGGAAAAGCGGAGAATCTGGGCCCTTCGGAGGTCGTGGGAAGCTACATTGATGTTGATGCTGATATGTATGTTGATATGATCAATGGGGATCGACTTCCTTTGCATTTAAAGCTGGCAACCGCTCCAACAACTGTATCTCCATTTGATGGCAACTTTGATTATGGGGGCACTTCAGGTTTCAGCGCAAGTGATGCCGATTCTATATGGGGCAATATCTATTATGATGACCCTGCCGAGACTGCCAAGTATGTGGGCAAGGGAACATTCAACCTCAAGGCGAGTGCCACCGGCAAATCAGAGGTAAGGGGCAGTGGAGTATGGGCTTCATTGATCATGACATATTGTTGGTCCAATGCCACCATCACCTATACCTATGACGAATGTGACCCGTGCATCAGCGGCTACAAGATAGACGGCAGCACCGGAGCAGGCCTGCCCGGCTGGAATATCACCCTCAGCAATGCCAGCGGCTCAGTGACTACGGAGACGGGCCCTGACGGCAAATACGAGTTCTGCAACTTGCGCCCCGGCAGCTATAGCCTCACAGAAGAGATCGTGCCCGGCTATCTTGTAGTGCAAAGGGTCTTCAATCCGTTCACCCTTAGCTGTTCAAATATCACCAACAAGAACTTCACTAACAAGTGGGTTCCCAACTTATGTGGCGAATGCTGGCCTCGGAGGCCGACATACTTGGCCATGACCTATACCGGCCAGACCTGTACCGCCAACTGCAATGTGCAGGCAGACGGCAAAGTGATTGTTACAGGAGATCCGGCAGGTGCTTCGCCGGTTCGCATAGTGGTTCGCGATTCAGGTCCAACTGGCACAATCTGGTTTGACGGAACTGTCGCTCTAGGCCAGACTTTCATAATCGATCCTGCCAATGGAGGAGCGACTACTCTGGGAACCAATACTTACGTGGAGATCTCTGACAGCAGTGGCACTCTTCAGACGGTGCTCTTCCACACCTCCTGCTCCCAGCCGCTCCGTCCCGGCGACATGTACGGAAGCCTGAGGCTGGAGGGATGTATCGGCACAGAGCCCGCCTGTCCGACGGCCATGGACGATGTTTATAGCGCCTTAAATGACACGACGCTGGCGGTGGCCGCTACTGAGGGTGTCCTGGCAAACGACAACGGTGCTGAAATCACCATTCTAAGCTATACCCAGCCTGGAAATGGAACCGTTTCATTGAACGCCGATGGCTCATTTACCTACGAGCCCAATGCTGGCTATTGCGGAATGGACAGCTTCAGCTACAAGATAAACAGCGCGACATGTGATGGGGATTACTGGGATGAGGCCAACGTATCCATCAACGTCAGTTGCCTGTGGTGTCAGGTATCTGGAAGCGATGCATTGACCTTCAATGGCAAGGTAGTCTCCTGGAAGATCACAAACAATGGAGCCGGACCTCAGGATATCAGCAGCATCTATCTAGCATGGCCCTCAATCAATAAAAAAGAGGTAAAGGTAAAGCTGGATGGAGTGGAGATATACTCACCTGACCTGGCTGCTCCTTCCGCAACCATAAATTCCGGCTGGAAGGGAACCGTCGCTGCCCGAACCATTGGGCCGGGTAAAACTGCCACATTGACCTTTGAGTTTGAGAGCAATGCCTGTACCGACCAGAGCGGCTACACCATCAATGTGCAGTTCAGCTCAGGTTGCAGCGCTGCCCTCGCGGCAGTGGGTTGTCAGGCCGCAGGGGGCAGCGCCCTGACAATCAGTGCCAAGAAGGTCTCCTGGACCATCACAAACAATGGAGTGACCCCTCTGGACATCGGAGGGATTGACCTGACATGGCCCCAGGCGAATGGGAAAGAGATGAAGGTGACGCTGGATGCCGTGGAGATATACTCACCGGACCTGGTTGCTCCTTCGGCAAGCTTCTGTTCCGGCTGGAAAGGAACTCTGGCTGATCGCACTATTCAGCCGGGACAGACCCGCATACTAACCTTCGAGTTCGAGAAGACGGCCAGCACCAGTCAGAGTGGCTACACCATCAATGTGAGGCTCAATCCGGCTTGCAGCCTTAGCTTCCAGGGCTCCTAGGGAGAAAAGCGAGTCCAATAGCGACAGTCTTCCATGAGATACTGTCGCTATCTTCATTCTTTATTTTTCACTCTAATTGCCGACAGATATCTCGCGAATTTGTCTGCAATTTTTTTGAAAGGATTATAATTTTTCTAATAATACATTTCAGATAATTTTATAAAATAACTATATTCAT
>CALMJN010000080.1 GCA_937864385.1 uncultured Methanosarcinales archaeon
CTGAAGAACCCAAAAGTAGGAGTCTTTAATGCTTCTGGCAGCATTAACTTCCTGATTGCTGAAGGAGCTAATATATGGAGCCGCGATTGAACATCGTCACATTAGGGGTTCGTGATCTGGAAAAAGCCATTCGATTCTATCGAGATGGTCTTGGGTGGCCCATGTCCAGCATCAGTGTGGGCGACTTTGCGGTATTTAAATTAAGCACTGGCACGGCATTGGCTCTGTATCCGAGAGAATTGCTGGCCTTAGACGCCAATGTAAAGGATCCAGGAGGATTTGGCGGAATCACTCTGGCCCAAAATGTAGCAACACGGGAAGAGGCGGATTTGGTCTTGTCTCAAGCCATCAAATCAGGGGGTACCATCCTCAAGCCCGCCCAGGTAACCGAATGGGGCGGTTATTCAGGATACTTTGCGGACCCGGATGGTCATCCCTGGGAAATTGCCTGGAATCCTCATATTCAAATTGAGCAGGGTCGCTTGGTTTTGCCCGATTAGAGCGCATTGGGTATGTTGAGTTGATTTAGGAAGAGATATGATAGGGGCTTGCTTGAGGGAAAGTGACACCAATGAAGAAGGGCCTTAAGATGAAAGAGGAGATGGCATCGGCAGGCGAGAATGAGATCTCCATAGCCTCAGAGGTGCTTGCCGGCAGCATCCGACCACTCATAGAGCAGGCTAGGGCCCGAGTCGCTCAATCGGTGAACTCGGATCTGGTGCACCTTTACTGGCGGATCGGGAAGCGGATAAGAGAGGAGATCTCTGCAAGAAGGATCGCAGGCCAGGAGAAGGGCGTCGTGGACCTGCTCAGCGGGACTCTCACCAGGGAATACGGCCGGGGATTCAGCCGACGCAACCTGTTTAATATGATCCGGGTGGCGGACACCTTTGACGAAGAGAGAACAGTGCAGACACTGTCTGCACAGCTCTCCTGGTCCCATTTCATAGAGATCATCTATCTCAAGGATCCTCTGCAGCGCCAGTTCTACGCCGAGATGGCCAGGGTGGAGCGCTGGAGCGTGCGAACCCTGCGCCAGAAGGTTCAAGGGATGCTCTACGAGCGCACCGCCATCTCCCGAAAGCCGGAGGAGCTGGCCAGGCAGGAGCTGGAGGCCCTTCAAGAGGAGGACCGCATGACGCCCGATCTGGTCTTCCGGGACCCCTACCTCCTGGACTTCCTGGGACTGGAGGATACCTACAGCGAGCGGGACCTGGAGGCGGCCATCCTCCGGGAGCTAGAGAGGTTCCTCTTGGAGCTGGGCACCGACTTCTCCTTCATCGCCCGGCAGAAGCGCATGACTATAGGGGAGAGGGACTTCTACCTGGATCTGCTCTTCTACCACCGCAGCCTGCGCCGGCTGGTGGCCATAGAGCTGAAGCTGGGCAGCTTCGATCCATCCCACAAGGGCCAGATGGAGCTGTATCTGCGCTGGCTGGGCAGATACGAGCGCCGGCCAGGAGAGGAGCCGCCCATTGGGCTCATCCTGTGCGGCGAGAAGAACCGGGAGCAGATCGAGCTATTGCAGCTGGACAGGGGCGAGATCAGGGTGGCAGAGTACCTGGTGGAGCTGCCGCCCAGGGAGATGCTGGAGGCCAAGCTGCACGAGGCCATACGGCTGGCGAGAGGGCAATTGGAGAGAGGCACAGAGATCTGAAAGGATGCATGGCAGACACAGGTTTTCGAGGTAGAGCTGCGTTTACTTCTTCTCGTTCGTCTTATCCAGATCTTTGATCAACTCCACCAAAAATGTATATGTAAACGGCTAATGGAGAATAACCATGTTGATTAGTACTAAAGGGAAAATACAACTCTTGGCGTTCGGTCTAGTTGCACTCTTACTAATAGGGATGTTTTTTGGGCCTGTGTACACCGTAGATGAGGGAGAAAGAGCAGTGTTGTTGACCTGGGGCAAGGCCGGGGATGAATCAATTGGTCCCGGCTTGCATTTTAAATGGCCTTTCATTCAATCCGCCGTGAAATTTGATGTGCGGACCCAAAAATATGAGGCCGCAGCATCAGCTGCTTCCAAGGATCTGCAGATGGTGCAGAGCAACATCGCTGTGATTTATCATCTTGACACTGAGATGGTTCCAGAAATATATGGAACTCTTGGACAAAACTATGGTGATAAGATTATCCAACCACAGTTGCAGGAGGTCTTGAAGGCAATCACTGCTAAGTTTTCTGCTGACCAGCTTGTAACAAACCGGTCCAATGTGGCAAACAATGTCCAGGATATGCTCAGAGAACGACTCCTCCCATATGGAATATACGTGGAAAGCACGGCGATAACGAATTTTGAATTTAGTGAATCGTTTAATAATGCCATTGAAGCCAAAGTTACTGCTCAGCAGCAGAAACAGAAGGCAGAGATGGATTTGCAGAGAATCAAGATCGAGACCGAGCAGGCAGTGGTAAAGGCCAAGGGAGAAGCTGAGGCTCTGAAGGTTCAACGTGAAGCTGTCACTCCCGAACTTATCGAACTTCGCAAGATCGAGGTTCAGAGAATGGCCATAGAAAAGTGGGATGGAAAATTGCCTACGTATACTGGAGCAAATGGGGTGCCGATGATAGGCATCTCCGTTTGAATTTTTATGACATCCATTGAAGGAGCAATAGGTGGGGCTTTCGTTGGAATTCTTTTATATGGTCTAATGGGCATTTTATGGCGTTTTGAACCTTCCTATAGAGATGGACTGACTATCTGTCTGGTCTTTGCGGCAATGGGTGCTACCTGTTTTAATGGCAACATTCTGAAGCCTAGCCCTCTATTCCAGTCGGTTACGCCCTTAGAATTTC
>CALMJN010000081.1 GCA_937864385.1 uncultured Methanosarcinales archaeon
CAAACTTTGAGGGATCTCGGGTGAGATCTGCTATCATATTCTGCAGGTCTCGATTATCCGAATCAATGGGCGGAACAATGGTCCCCACCACATTTCGACCCAAGATCTCCTCTCTGGCATAGCCGAAGAAGTCCTCGGCGAATTTATTGATGAAGGTTATATTCCCAACCATGTCCAGTCGGAGGATGATGCTGTTGGCGCTCTCCACCAGCTCACGATACTTCTTCTCACTCTGGGACAAGGCTGCCTGGGTTTGCCATCTATCGATTGAGCCTCCAATGGCACCGGCTATGGTCATGAGCACCGAGACCTCTCCCCAGGTCCAGAGCCACACTGTGCTCCGGCCGACAAAGCCAATAAAGCCCCAGAATCCCGTCTTTGTGAATAGAAGAACGATCAGGAATGATAAAACTCCCAATTCTTGCAGCAAGATCCTTGACAGCGCCGGCTGATCTCTGGTCAGTCCCCTCATGGGCATGCCCTGGGAGAGGGAGTCGTACCAGGGAACGGGCTGGCTGTAAGAGATATCCAGAAGAGGCAGCTTCTCGCTGCCAGGAGCCAATCCCTCTCGGGTCCAGTCGTAGCTCAACTTGCAGCGATGCTCCCCCTCTTCAGTATCATAATTCTGAAAGATGTAGACCCGGTCCACATTGGATGAGCAGCCTAAAAACTCCAGGGACTGGGTCAAAGCCAGGTCGATCTCCTCGGTGATGAGAAGCTGATTGGTGGCCAGGGCCGCTCCGGCCAGGAATCTATCCCATCTTCCCCGGTCTACCTCTGGCTTTTCCTCGTATGGGCTTTCCAGCTCAGCCACAAAAGCAGAACCATTGCCATCATTGATCTGGTGCAGGGTGCAGGGAAACGATCGCCCCTTAATCTCCATTTTGCCCGGTGTACTGCTAATGTCCAAAAAGCTGCCGTCGTCTTCCCACCCAGTAAGGCTCCTGGCGGCAGAGTTCATGAAAAGCACCATGCCATCTCCATCGCAGATGCAGATGGGCCTGGAAAGGGAATTGAGAGCAGATCGGAATAATTGGTCTGGATTCATTGTATATTCACCTCACCAGAACCGCCCGCACCGGGCTTGCTTCGGCGTTCTCAATGCTTAGAGGCAGGCAGATGAGGAGGTATCTTCCGGCGGCAACCTGGCAGAGGTCCAGCCCCTCAAGGATAAGAATATCGTTCTCCAGCAGAATATGATGTACGGGCAGAGATTCATCCTCGTACCGGTCCAAGGA
Source organism: uncultured Methanosarcinales archaeon (assembly GCA_937864385.1). Taxonomy (GTDB): domain Archaea; phylum Halobacteriota; class Methanosarcinia; order Methanotrichales; family Methanotrichaceae; genus Methanothrix. The sequence continues at coordinate 1,239 of CALMJN010000081.1, forward strand.
GAGGTAATCTATTCCCACCAGTCCCATGCCCTGGGAGACACAGTAGCCGGCTGCTTCCGGGGACAGTGAGACATAATCGGGGTTGAATGTTGGCTCAAGCATCAGCTTTCTCCGGCTGTTCTCGGTCTTGAATAATAACGCCTGACCTTGCGCTGCCCGGCAGCACTCCAGACTGGAAGGCATTATGGGGCCGGATCCGTAAATTGATATTACCTCAGCCGGAATGATGAAACGGCCCAGGGGATAGCTGTTCTGGCTCTGGCCAGGGAGAAGAATGTGGCTGGGAAAATCAAGATGGGTACCGGCATGAGAGCTCATGGAAAGGGAGGAGAGAGAGTAGCCTTTTTGGCCATCCGTTCCTTCCAGCCACTCTTGAAAGTAAGGTCGATCACCAGGAAAAGCAGGCGAGCGACCAAGTGGCGCACTGATGTCGTACACCTCATTTAAGTGCTGAAGACTCTCCGGGAAGACTGCGGGCGGCGAAGCCATGAAAGAAGACCTTATTTTGGTATTATATCTCGTCTTTCATTTATCCTATATAAATTGGCTTCATATCTGGGCTGCAGAGACCTCCTTTCCGCCTCACCGCAAAAGCTTTCCTTAATCAAGCAGCACATAGGCTCATGAAGAACCTTGGCACTCTCGACCGGATGATAAGAGTGATAATAGCAGAGGCATTTCTTCTTGTCGCCCTCTTTTGGGTAAGGGAAGACCTGCAAATGCCTCTGATACTGGCCACGGCGGTAATTCTGATCCCGGTGATCAGTGGAAGCTGCGGCCTGTACGAACTGCTGGGATGGAGCAGCTGCGAGATGATCAAGCGCAAAAACGATAGGCTCAAAACGGCTCTCGTCTTGGCTGCAATTCTCCTGGCGGTGGTGGGGGGTTTTGCCAGCCACGTATATACCAAGAACATCCTGTTAGAGGATCTGGAGGAGGTAAACAAATCCTACAATATTGCCAGCCAGTCTCTGCTAGCCGATGGGATCAATTCTTCCCTAGAGATCGATAAGCTGGAGAGTTCCTTTGCTGCATTTACGGCAAAATATTCCAGCTACAGGCCTCTGGTGGTGCGGATGGATGGCAATTTCTCCTCCCGGAATGCCGAGATCTCGGTGGCTATATCCAGATCCAAGGAGGCGGTCATGCAAGGGGATGTCCCGTCCAGCCAGAGGCAGCTTGAAGAGGTGGGAGATATCATTTCCGCTATGATAAGAGATTATCAGTAGCGAGAAATCTCTCTGCCGCCGGAGATTTATGTTTTAAATCCATCGGAGCCAGCCATTATCCTCAGTCTTATCCTCATCCTGCATATAAAATCTGGAAAGCCTCCCTTTTCCATCTCAAACCGTCCTTGTCAGAGAGCTGAGGAAGATGACGAAGAATATCCAGCCCAAAAGCCGAAGCAAAACCACAGCATACCGGCCAAGTCCTACAGGCACGAACTCTGAAGGAGTGGCGGAGATTATGTTGCTGGCTCCGGAGGTGAAGTAGGTGGTGGCGAGGAGAAGCGACTCCCAGATGGAGACCTTGCCCTCCGCGTTTCCAGCAATGCGATTTCCGGAGATCTCCTTCTGATCGGAAAGCTGCCTGGATCTGACCACGCTATTGGTCAGGAAGAAGAACAGGCCTCCTATAAGAATAAAGGCCATGGACCAGCCCAGGGGCCACACCGGGCGCAAGCCATAGCCGTATGTGGCAAAGGCAAGGAAGTCGAAGAGCCAGCGGCCGAAATCATGGTCCCATAGATATGCTCTGCGCTCGCAGCGATAGGAGAACTCGCACTCGCTGGCGTCATCCAAATAGCCCCGCATATCGAGGTTCTTTCTCAAGAGAACATATGCTGAGTCATCATAGGACAGATTGTGAATCGATGACCAGCGGATATCGAGCTTCTCCACATCGGATCCTTTTAAAGAGAGGTTCTCTATCCTGACATTGTCGAAGGTGGCATCTTCTTTGAACCGGATGTCCTGGAAAAGGGCATTCTTGATGGAGGAGTTCCTGAAGTACGATTCCTGATGGAAATTAGCGCGGTTAAAGTCGGCTGTTTGGCTGAATTGAGCATGATCAAATCTGGCATCCTGAAGGAAATTTGCGCTATCAAAGCCTGCTGCTTGCTGGAACCGGACGCTGTCGAAATCGGCTGCCTGCAGGAATTGCGCCAGCTTGAAGTCCGCATTCTGGCCAAACGCTGCTGCCCTGAATATAGCGCCTCTGTCGAATTTAGTGCTCTTAAAATTGGCATCTTTCGAAAACCGCGCCCAATGGAAGTAGGCCTGCTGGCTGAATTGAGCGCTTACAAATTTTGCAGCCTGGCTGAACGCACAGTCTCTGAAGTAAGCAGTCTGGCCGAACCGGGCGGAAGAGAAAACGGCAGGGCCATTGAATCGGGAGGTGCTGAAGTCGGCGACATCTTCAAAGCTCGCCTTATTGAAGCTTGCCGTATCGTTGAACCATGAATCGGTCATGGTGGTCCGGGACATAAATTTGTCTCCAGAAAAGTCGATGGCATCTTCGAGCGCCACCTTATTGATAGTGACATGGCCCAAGATGACCGAATTGGCAATTTTTATCGGCGAATTGATGGAGACTCTACCTGCCGAGCTTTCCATGTTATCCAGCTGGCTCAGATCCAGATCGCCCTTGACGATGACATTATTGTACTCCACCGGCTGCCCCTGCTCGATCTTCTTTAAGATCTCTCCGGCATCAATGATGCGAGACGGCTCTGCCTCTGCCGATTGAATTGAGAATAAAAATACGATTATACATAACGCCAAAATCTCCCGTTTTCCAGATATCACGATACCTCCAGTTTTTCTGCTGGAATATCATAGATTATATTTAAACTGTCCCGGTCAAGGAGCTGAGGAGATAGACCAAGAATATCCAGCCCAAGCGCCTCATGATCATCACCACATAGCGGCCACGGCCCGGGGATGCACTGGCCATAGGCAGTAGCCGTAGCTGGCTAAAGGACAAAAGAGCCAGCTATCGAGCTTATGCGGGAGAGATAGCTCCTCTCCTTGCCTGCAGCGATAGGAATACTGTCACTTCCGGGCATCATCTTCAGAGCCGAACTTGTTGGAGTTTTCAATCAGAAGGAGGTAGTTGCTGCGACTTGTCCCACCATATCTTCACCCGTATAGAAGATCCCGGCAGCACCAGCTTGCCGTCCTCCTTTTTCAGAACGCCTCTGAGATAGTCCTTGAGCAAGGCCTTCTGCTCCTCGCTCTCCACCTGGGCCTGGGGAACAAGAGCTGCCATAGCCTCATCCAGGGAAGCATAGGGCTGGTTGTGCTCCAGCCGGAAGGATCTGATATTGGGGTAGATTCCCATCTGATAAAGCACATTGTAGAGCACATTGCTCTTAGGGCCGAGCCGGTAAGCTTTGCCGTGCAACCTTGGCCATAAGATCTGCCATTGTATATCCCAGGATGAGGGGCCAGCGAAGTGATAGAGGTAGACATATCTGGATGATGCCAGCACCATCTTTTCAACCGCCGACTGGATGTCTTTCATTCCCAGGGAGAAGGAAGCGATCACCACATCGTAGGGGGCGGAAAGGTCAGAGGCAATATCCACGTCCTCCCAGCGCTTCTGGACTATGTCGATATTGGAGAGGCCAAATTCGGCCATCTTCTCTTTCATAACGCTGCACATGCCCTCCGCCGGCTCAATCGCAGTGACATGTTCCGCCTTCTGGGCGAAGGGAATGGCCAGGGTTCCCGGCCCGGCTCCGATATCCAGGACGCGGGAGTTCTGGCTTATATCCGTCTCCCATATGGTCTGGTCAATGCGGCTTCTCTCCTTTCGGCACATGTTCCAGAATCTGAGAGCGCTCTCCCGGCTCTCCCAGATACGGGCGCAGTCCCGGCCCGGGCTGCTTGCCCGGTTCTCCTCCACCTGGCACTTCCAAATGAGGTTCCAGTCGATATCCTTGGGGTCTATCATAAATCAGCCTGCCAGTTCAATCAAGAGCTTTCAGCCCTTGTCCCTTCCGTCTCAAAGAATTCTCAACAATTATGTCACTGCTTGGGACTGCTGCCCAGCATTGAAGCATATCTGTCCCCCTTTCCCGTGGAGACCGGGCGGACAAATTGGATACCATTCGGCCCGCCAATAGAGCAGAGGGGCATGGCCTTTTCGTAGTCCATTCCATCCACCTCCGAAAAGAACCTGTCATCCACCTCCAGATGCACTACCCGTGCTAAGATGAGGACATACTTTTCTCGGGCGATCTCCTCCTCCAGCCGGCACTCGGCCCAGGCCAGGCATCCCTCAATTCCAGGAGGCTTGACCGCTGACGACCGCCGGGCCAAAAGCCCAGCTTCCTGAAATTCATCCGTCTCCGGGGGATAGCTCCTGGCGCAGATCATCACCGCCTCCTCCATTCCCGCTCTGGGAACATTGATCACAAACTCTCCCGTCTGCCGGATGTTATCCAGGGTATCCCTTTTCAGCCAGGAGGCTATGAGCACCTCGTCCAGAGGACGCAGCACCGGTGTCACACAGGACCAGGGAGCAGCATTCAGAATTCCGCCTTCAGAGACCGTGGATATGAGGACCACGGGCAGCGGCATGATCTGCGATCTCTGATTTGGTTTTAAAATCATTCTTATATCACCGGTTAATGTGCGAGGAGCCGATCAACAATCTTCTTCATCTCATCCATCTCCGGCACTCTGCTGCCTTTCAGACAGGCCTTGAAGACATTGCGATCGAATGGGAGGCTCCCAATTATCTTCGTCTTATCCACCAGAGACTCCAGCTCAGCAGCATCCTCATTCATTCGGTTGAGAACAAAGAAGACCGGTTTATTGATCTTTGCGCTCATCTCTGAGATCTTCTCTGAGAGCTGCACCGACTCATAGCTCGGATCGATTACGACCACTATCTTGTCGCATCCAGCTTCAACACCCCTGCCAAAGTGCTCTATGCCGGCATCCGTGTCCACAATCACGTGTATGCCATCTGCCTTGAGCTTCTCAATGAACTCCCGGGCCAGAGCGCCCATGGGACAAGCACAGCCTTCGCCGTAATTATGAATCTTTCCTATAGCCACCAGCCTGATGCCGTCCTCACCCACAACCAGCTCCGCCGGTATGTCCGCCGGGGTGAACTCCTCCAGAATGGACAGCTTCTCCTTGCCCTCCGATCTCATGAACTTCCTCATCCTCTCCCCGAGACCCTTCTTTCCCCCCAGAGAGTCCATGAAATCCCTGGGCTGGGGCAGGCCAAGCTGCTTGTATAGCCCGAAGTTGGACTCATCCGT
>CALMJN010000082.1 GCA_937864385.1 uncultured Methanosarcinales archaeon
CGAAAGACCACAGACCTGACTCTGGACGAGATCAAAGCTGTGCGCAAAACCACAGACTCAACCCTGGATGAGATCAAGGGCATGAGAGAGGACATCCAGCCGGGATACGCCATGCAATTCCGGCAGATGCAGTCGGATGTCCAGGCCATTAAGGACCGTCTGGGAATGTCCTGAAATCTGAAATCAATATCTTCTTGCTTTACATTCTTGGCCAAGAGAACGCATTTGGGAAATGCAAGGGCTGCCGTAATTCAGTTCGCGGCCAGGACCGAATTTCTGCGCCTGGCGGCAGGGGAGCTGGTTTATATGGGCTTGCTTCGCACAAGACTCGATGCCATCCTGCCCATGGCCAGGATCGGGGGCAGATCTGTTCCCCTGGCCCCGGAGCTCTTCTCTATAATGGCCGATGCCCGCCTGGCTCTGGGCCAGATATCCCCGGAGGGCTACTCCTGCGATACCGCCGATGGGGCGGGAAAAGACCGCCAATCAGCCCTGCGCCGGTTGGCGCGCTGTGTCTGTGCTGATCTGGAGGAGATAGGCGAGGCCGGGGCGCTGGCCATTGCCGGGCAGGCCTGCAGCAGGCAGAAGGAGATCCTGGTGGCAGCCATATCCAGGCAGGCGGAAGAGCACAGCCTTGAGAATGTGGTGGCAGCGGGAGTGGGTGAGGGCCTGATCGCTGAGGCGGCGGCATTCCTGGGTATGGAGTGCGTGCGCATATCGGATAGGTATGGGAGAGAGATATCGGATGTCTTTCCCGCCTATGCCGTGGCCAGGCTGGGGGAGATGGCGGATTAGAAACGCAGTGCAATCTTGGAGCCGGAGAGCCGGTATAACCGCTGGTTGGTGGGCTGCAATCTGCTTGGGCGAGAGCAATATTTCTGCACGTTCTAAGAATTGATATTAAAGCACACAGTATGCCTCAAAGAGGAAACAGCCAAATAGCCGAACGAACACATATTATTCAGAACATGAAGCTAAAGATAAAGATTGCCGGCACCAGGGTGCATGACGTCGGATATCGAGTATTCCTGCTTAAGAATGCCATGAACCTAGCCCTGCCAGGACTCTCGACATACAACTGGGATGAGGACGGCGGGCAGGAGGTAATCGCTTTAGTGGAAGGAGACGAGGCCAGAGTTGCCAGCTTCTTGAAGACCATCGAGAAGAATAAGCCGGAGATGGCTATTGTCTCCAGTGTGACTTTCGAGGACTATGACGGTGATGTAGGCAGGGCGAGCGAAGTTGCCATGTTTTGCACTTTTGTTCAATTGGACAAGGCCATACCTCTGCTTCTGGATATGAGAGATGATCTGAAAGCGGTGCGATCAACCACAGACCTGACTCTGGATGAGATCAAAGCAGTACGAAAGACCACAGACCTGACTCTGGATGAGATCAGAGCAGTACGAAAGACCACAGACCTGACTCTGGACGAGATCAAAGCTGTGCGCAAAACCACAGACTCAACCCTGGATGAGATCAA
>CALMJN010000083.1 GCA_937864385.1 uncultured Methanosarcinales archaeon
CTTGAGGAGGGGGGCATCAAGAGGGCCACATATACTACTCCTCAGAGGCAGCTCGTTCACCAACTCGCAGGTGATGAGCGGCTGGGGATCACGGCTCTCCTCGGGCGGGCAAATTATCCCTGCCACAAGATGCCGCGGGGCAATGCCGGGGACTGTCCGGTGCCGGCCAAGGCCCGGCGCAAGACCTGCCCGCGCTGTCCATACCTGGCGGCCAGGGATGCCTATGTCGATGCTGCGGTGGGAGCCACGACGCCCGATAAGCTCATCACCGATAGGAGCCTGCCGCCTGCTGAGCTGCTGATTGTGGATGAGTCACAAGGCCTGGAGATGAAGCTGATAGACCAGCGGTCTATAATCCTGCCCGAGTGGATGGACCTGGCCGGGGACCTGCCGGAGCAGATGGGGGCATGGCGGGCGGCGAGCAGGACCAAGCAGCTCAAATATGAGGGCAAGTTGGAGAAGCTCTTTGCCCGAATGGCTCCACCCGGAGAGTCTGAGGAGGTCAAGAGCCTGATGGGCTATGTAGATGCCTCTGACGCCGCCAAGGTGGCCCGATCGCTGGAGAAGATCAATAGAGCCATGGACAAGGCCACTGCCATTGACAGGATCGTCTCAGAGGCTCCAGGGAGCTATGTGATTGATACCAAGACGCGGGCCTTCAAGCTGATATCTGGCCGGGAGCAGTTCCGGGAGTTCATCATGGGGACTCGGGCAGTGATCCTAGCTTCGGGGACGCCGTGCACCCAGCTCCTGGCAGATGACTATCTGACCGTCTGCGCTCCTCATCCGGTGGATGTGGATAGGAGGAGAGTCTACTATGCTCCAGTCGGGAAGATGAATTATCAGGAGAGGGAGAAGACCATCGACATAATGGCCGAGAGGATAGTGGAGCTCCACCGCAAGTACAATAGGAGCACTCTGATCCATTGCCATTCCTCTGGCATCGCAGATAGGCTCGGGGAAGCCATCCGAGACTTGGATGTACGGGCCATGTGGGTGATGCCCCGCGAAAGAGAGCAGAGCATCGAGCGCTGGAAGGCAGCGGAGGATGCTTGCCTGATGTCGGTGGCATGTGAGGAAGGACTTGACCTCCCTGGAGACCAATATCCGCTCAATATCATAGCCAAGGTTCCAT
>CALMJN010000084.1 GCA_937864385.1 uncultured Methanosarcinales archaeon
CCTGCCAAGATAAAATACATAATCCGGGCAAAAACCAATAACGTTAGCTCTAAAATTATTGCCGCCGAGATGAAGGTCAGTGTCCGAACAGTAAATCGCATTTGGAGTTACTGGATGAAAAACAAGAAGCCATGGGCGCCAAAGAAACCTTCATGCCTGATTAGGCACCCATGAGCATGAAAATTGGGCTCAAAGTATATAATCAGGATCAACCTTCTTTTAATCATGAGACAAGCAATAAGGGCGCCCTATTTCTGGAGGATATTGTTATCCCCGACAAAGAAACTGCCCTGAGCAACTCTTAGAACCCATGAATGTCGCTTAATCAGGCACGCGTATCAAATTTGCACCCCTTAACGTTGCTTTGCCCGTCTCAAGGAGATTTATCATGGAGCCAATTCTAATAAGCTGCGCCGGAATGGATGTCCACGAGAAGAAGGTTGACGTATGCATTGCTCACGGACCGTTTGATAAACCTCCGAAATTTGAGATCAGAACGTTCTCGACTATGACCTCGGATCTGGAAGAACTAATGACATGGTTAAATAAATATGAAGTTACGACGATTGGTATGGAGAGCACTGGAGTCTATTGGAAACCAATTTTCAACGTAATGGAAGGCCAGTTCGAAATAGTCCTCGCGAATGCGCAACGCCTCAAAGCCATTCCTAGAAAGAAGACAGACATCATGGACTGCAAGCGAATCGCCAACTTGCTGAGATACGGATTGCTTCCTAATAGTTTTATACCGCCAAAAGAGATCAGAGAGCTCCGGGATCTCAACCGCACTCGAAGAAAGCTGGTAGGAATGATGACATCTGAGAAGAATCGACTTGTCAAGGTATTAGAGTCAGCCAATATCAAGCTCAGCTCTGTAGTCACCAAGATCTATGGCGTTTCTTCATTGGCTCTGATTCGATCCCTGCTGGAAAAGGACAAGCTTTCAAGAGAAGAGATCTCAAAGATGGCTAAAGGCAAACTCAAAAAGAAGGTAGATCTGCTGGAGAAAGCCGTTAACGGAAAGTTAACCGATCATCACAGGTTCCTTTTAGAGATGCATCTGCAAAACATCGATCATCTTGCCAAGCAAATAAAGAAACTTGATGAGGAGATAGAGAAGAAGATGGTCCCTTTTCAGAAAGAATCGAATCTAATTCAGACGATTCCCGGAATCAGCGAAGTTAATGCGTCAGCGATATTGGCGGAAATTGGAGTTGATATGTCTCAGTTTCCAGATGAAGCACATCTCTCCTCTTGGGCAGGCGTATGCCCAGGCAATAACGAAAGTGCAGGCAAGAAGAAGAGCGGAAAAACACAGAAAGGCAACTCCTTTCTAAAGGCGGCCTTAACTGAAGCTGCATGGGCGGCGTCAAAAACTAAGAACACCTCCTACAATGCCTTCTATCATAATCTCGTCAGAAGGAAGGGCAAAAAGAAGACTCTTGTTGCTTTAGCGCATCGTATGCTTATCGATATCTACTTCGTTCTCAAGACAGGTGAGCCTTATCAGGATATGGGCGCTGAAGCTGTTCATGAAAGAACATCAAAGAGAAAGGAGCGATCGATGATTAGATCGCTTGAGAAAGCTGGGTATTCGGTGACAAGGACGGCGACTGCATAGGTTGACATGAATCATTTTCATATCAAAAAAGGTATGTGTTTAGCTCGATAAGCACGACCGTAACATATGGAGCTTATTGAGTCCGCATTGTTCCCAAGTCGCCAAGACTGTCATAATAGTCTCATGAATCGTAGTCCCTTTTCCATTTCTCAGCGTTCCTACAATCTTCCTCAAGACCACATGCTCCCGTAACGCTCTTTCTGCTCTATTATTGGTCGGCTCTACACCAGGATGAAGTATAAACGTGAGCCAGAACTCGAAACCATTGCTGATCTTGCCGATCAGTTTTCTTACTTTATCGCTGGCGTATTCCTTTTGAATCAAGTGTTGAAGAACTGCCTTCGCGGCGTTCCATATCTTCCTTCTTACTTCTGGTGGCGGATCGCAGTCCAGCTTTCTTTTGAGCTCCTCATAGAGTTCTTTAAGAGCTTTATGTAACGGAACTGCTTCCTCGATCTTCTCTGCAAGATCCTTCGATTCTCGAAGCAGATGCGCCCAGCATCGCTGCAAATCTTTTGTGAACTTTGGATAGGATCGCCAACCATCGCAAACGATTATGCCCTCAAACCTTTCTGTCAGAACCTCAGAGAGAACCTTCGTGCCACGACTCTTTCTTATCGCGAAATAAGTCTCTGATGGCGAAGCAAATGTCCAAATCCAATGCAGCTTTCCCTGAACAGCGATCGAAGTTTCATCCACGTACAAGACTGGAGCTTCTCGAATCCTGCCAAGAATAGCATCGTATTGGGATTGAACTGCATCAGCAGCTCTGCGTGTCAGATCCAGGATCGCAGCAGGACTTATATCCAGCCCATGCAGTCGTCTCAGAGCTTCTCGGATTTTCCTGTGAGGTAGTCGATCTTCGTATTTCAACAAAGTCGTCTGGGCTATGGTGTTGTTTCCGAATCGGCCTTCAGAGGGACAATCTGAATCTTTGGCAACGACCTCTCGATGGCAACTGGGACAACTGTAATGCGCAATTCTGTATTCTGTGACAATGATTGGTTGAGGATCGGGTATTTCTTCGATAATTTTAGACTCAATTCTGATCGGAATACCGAGTTCTGCTCCGCAATCAGGGCATCGGTCTGCAGTAACTTCAACTTGCCTATCAGGTTTGGCTTGTGGTCTTGTTACGCCTTCATGACCGATCTTCTGGCCGGGCTTTCCTTGATCTCTGCACTTCTGATCTCGTGTGCGATTGCGACCTCGTCTCAGGCTCGGTGGAGTATGAGCATTCTCATATTTGGCTAATCGGGCCTCAAGATCCTTGATGTATTCCTTAAGCAACTCAATCTCTCGCTTTAGCTGTTCATTTTCTGCTCTGAGTTGCTTGATAATATCTTCTTCGTGCATACTCCCGATAATAAGTTATTGCTAAAATATTATATAATTTTTATGGTCGAACGTATTTTAAGTCGCATGCATGAAGTGAAGTGGAGCTAAACACATACCATTTATTGTTTCACCGGATGCATAGGACTCTCATGCAAATTGCAGTTGTGGGTGGCGGCGTCTGCTCCCCGGAGGCCTGTGAGACCGCCCGGCGGCTGGGATGGCTTTTGGCCCGGCAGGGCCACATCCTCCTCTCTGGGGGACGGGGAGGGGTGATGGAGGCGGCCTGCCGGGGGGCCCAGGAGGGCGG
>CALMJN010000085.1 GCA_937864385.1 uncultured Methanosarcinales archaeon
TCACCTCATCGAAGGCGAATGTGACGGGATAGCGGATGTTCAGGCCGAGGGTCATGCGCTTTAAAGTAACATTGACCAGTCCCACATTGAGGGTGAGATTACCGGAGGGCTCGTCCTCCATGGCCAGGCCCAGGGAGCGGCCGTCGGTCTCCATGTCGATCTGGGAATCGACAAATCGGATGGCTTCAGACATATCCGAGCTTGCCAGGTCCAATGTTGCCAGGAAGGCAAAGAGCTGCATTGCCGCATTTACTCCCTTGTAGGGAGTGCTGCCGTGGGCTGCCTTTCCCACCGAGGTTATGGAGAGATTTGCCGGGCCCGGACTGGCCGTGAGATTGTAGCCGGTCTCTTTTGCGAACTGCTGGCATGCTTCGGCAACCTGATTTGGATGGGTGGCCATGATCTCTGCAACGGCCTTATCGGGAACTATGTTGTAGGCGGTTCCGCTCTGGATGCTTATGATCCTGATATCCCCCATCTGTTCAACTGCCAGGTCTCTGACCAGATCAAGGGAGATGATGCCCTTCTCGGCGTAGATGGCCGGGAAATTGGCATCGGGGGTAAAGCCGGACACAGGTTCTTTCTCCTGCTCAAGGTAGTGCTCTACATCGGGGCCGCCCGTCTCCTCACTGCAGCCGAAGATGACCCGCACCCTCTTGCTGAGGGAGAGATTGGCATCGCGCACAGCCTTGAGGGCATAGAGAGATGCCACAGCCGGACCCTTGTCGTCTATGGCTCCCCGGCCATAGATCCTGCCGTCGTGAATCTCGGCCCCGTAGGGGGGATACCTCCAGCCCTCTCCCTCCGGGACCACATCCAGATGGGCCAGGACGGCCACATAATCATCTCCCTGGCCGTACTCGGCATAGCCTATGTAGCCGTCCAGGTTCTTGGTGGCAAAGCCGAGATCTGCGGCCATCTGCAGCGCTTTGGCCAGAGCCCTGGCGGGCCCCTCTCCGAAGGGAGCGCCGGGCTGGGGATCTTCTCTTACGCTCTTGATCTTCACCAGCTCCTGGGTGGCGTTAACGATCCCCGCTCTGTCCTGCTCCACCAGGGCGTTCAGATTATCTGCTGCACTTTCGTTCACTGGTTGGCAGCACACAGGATGCACTGCCATCAATGCTACTGATAAAATGGCTATAAGAAAAATTTCCGTAATATTCATTTCATCACCTGCCGGGACGAGCAACTGATGCTCTTGAAATATGATGCGTATTATGGGTGATACGTTAAATAACTAATTCTATTTTGAGAGGGTGACACATTGATTATGCGGCCTCACCCAGTTTTCATTCACAGGCTGGTTCATTTT
>CALMJN010000086.1 GCA_937864385.1 uncultured Methanosarcinales archaeon
CCCCGCCGCAGCTTGGGAGCGGGGCGGAGGCGGCAGATCCTGGGCAGGGGCGGTTTTGGCCTGGCGAAGGTGGGCCGGGGATCTCAGAGGCGACCGTCTCCCGGCGCTGGTCCTGAGCCAGTATGAAAAGGTCGATTTTGATATGTCAGGTCAAGTAACAGATGAGGTATTTTCTTGAAGAGATTCTTTCTGCCAGCTTCCTTCTGCCGGCTCTAAAGCCGCTGATCTTAGCGCCCTGCTCCAGGAATTCCTCCCCAGGTTGTCCTTGTAAAGATCCAGCCAATATTTTCGGGTCATTGCAGCACCCTCAGGGCTGGTCGTCTTGATGGCGGGTCAAGATTATGGATACGAAACCGGCTAGAAATAGATTTGGGGCTTAAAGGGAAAAATAGCTTAAAATTCGGCCATCGATTCGGATAATCTTTGAAGCTCGATCCTGAAAGAAGAAAAGATTTAATTGTCGTGAGGTAGTTTCTAAACTAGCAGCATGTCTTGAATATTAATAATCAAGGATATATGAAAATCTATATGGATGTCTGTTGTTTGTGCAGGCCCTTTGATGATAGGACTCAAGATAGGATCAGGATTGAATCCGAAGCAGTCCTGACTATCCTGAGCAGATGCAATGAGGACTGGACTTTAGTCAGAAGCGATGCAATTGATTTCGAATTATCCTCTGTGATGGATCCGACGAAGAAAAGGGATGCTTTTATACTGGCATCCCTTGCTAAGGAGAATATAGAGACCGACAGAAAAATCGTTGAAAGGGCAATGGAGCTTGAAAAACTTGGATTTAAGCCCATGGACTCTGCGCACATTTCATATGCAGAAAGAGCCGCAGATGTCATGTTTACAGTCGATGATGATGTCCTTAGAGTAGCGAGAATAAAAGGCAATCAGATCTCTATAGAAATAGAGAATCCCGTGAGGTGGTTATTAAATGTCTTCCAAGGCCGACTTTAGAAGCGCAGAGGAGATAAGAAGGATCGGAATAGAAGCTCTGGCCGAGGCCCTCGGGCCGGTGGATGCAGTTCGCTTCTTGCAGAGCTTTGACCTGGGCAGGGGCGACTACACCAGAGAGCGCTCTAATGTGCTTGATTTGACATTAGATGAGATCTTCAGGGGCATCGAGAGACGAAAGGGGGCCGGCCAGGGATAGTGTGTGTGATTGGGGAACGAGACCCTCAGATCCTGGGCGGGGCGGCCTCAGGGCGGCGAGGGTGGACCGGGGGATCTTGTGGGCGATATTCTCCCGGTCCTGTCATCCTTCACAGAGGGACCGCCTCCTTGAGTACCCTGTCCCTAATGTACCAGTGCAGCCCATCCGTGGTTACGACATCAACCTTGCAGCCCAGAAGCTCTTTCAGATCGGCCAGCAGCCCCCCTGGAAAGAAGGGAGTCCGTGCCGGTCCAACATCAACCAGCAGATCGACGTCGCTCTTTTCTCCCGCTTCTCCCCGGGCAGTTGAGCCGAAGACGCGTACATTGCGGGCGCCGTGCTTGGCGGCAATGCTTATAATCTCCTCCCGGCGGGATTTCAATAGATTGTTTAGATCCATAGCATTGCACTTCTGTTTTACTCTTCTATTTCCATCCTTTCAGATTTAGTTTTTATCATAGCTGTACTGCTCTTAAGCCACAACCTTGAACAGTCCGGCTCGCTGCTACTTCCGGAATCTGGGAGATGAACTCCGGCTTCATATAGCGAACTCTACCTCCCGATCTGCTCCATCCCCCCGCCGCAGCTTGGGAGCAGTGGCGGAGGCGGCAGATCCTGGGCAGGGGCGGCTTCAGGCGGGCGAAGGTGGGCCGGGGGATCTCACAGGCAATCACATCAAGCAGTCCCTGATAATCCCCTTTAAGAATCCCGTTTAATATCATTAGCTGCTATCTTTGTCTTCTAAAATATTCAGGAGTTGTTCCACTCGTTCTTTGAAAAGTGGTAGATCACCGATTATCACCTGCCACACCTCATCAATATCCACACCGAAATACTCGTGAACGAGTATATTGCGCATGGCTACTATCTGCGGCCAAGGTGCAACAGGATGAGCAGCGTGAAAATCCCGCCCAAGCTGAGCCGCCGCTTCCACGATGATCTGACGGTGGTACACCATCCAGACCTGAATCAATTCGTCGCTCTCCAGGCAATCCCGGCCTCTCGCAGCATATTCGCTGGATGCTGGCAATGGCATCGAGAATATCCCTGAGTCACTCCTTTTTGTCTCTCACAGAGGCACGGCCTCCCGAAGGACCCGTTCCCTGATTCGCGGCTTGATGCCGCGTTCGCTGACCACGTCGACCTTACAGCCGAGAAGATCCTGCAACTCCAGCCAGAGCCCGGCATGGTCCAGAAGGCTGCGCCCGGAATCGAACTCAACCAGGAGATCGATGTCGCTCTTATCGTCATCCTCCCCTCTGGCAACAGAGCCGAAGACGCGCACATTGCGGGCGCCGTGCTTGGCGGCAATGCTTAAAATCTCCTCCCGGCGGGATTTCAATAGATTATTTAGATCCATAGCATCGCACTTCTGCTTTCCTCTTCTATTCCCATCCTTTC
>CALMJN010000087.1 GCA_937864385.1 uncultured Methanosarcinales archaeon
GGCGCGACCGGCGGATTCCTGCTCGCACCCGCGCTCGGCACCGTGCTGCTCGCGTACCTCGGCCTCAACCTGATGTACACGGTCCAGCTGAAGAACGTCGTCCTGCTCGACGTCTTCGCCATCGCCGCGTTCTTCATCCTGCGCCTGCTCTGATTCGACTTCTTCTCCATCCTCTTCTTCCTGGCCATCAGCGGTACTGTTGTGAGATGAAGAGGGCTGGTCGCCCTGGCCAGGATAGCGATGACGACAGCATTAAATCGCAAGAGGGCGTAACCAAGTGCCAATGGCATTTTCTTCCGGAGAGGGCAGGGCGATGAACAAGAATGTGCTGGTCAAGACCATCCAGACCATGAACTCCCATCTGCCCACTAGGCGAGTCAACCTGGCCGAACTATTGAAGATGGAAAAGCCGGGCATAAAGGGCAAGGACAACACCTTTTTCATCATGGACAAGCCGGAGCTGGATCTGATCTCCCAAAGCCTGCCCCGTTTTCTCTGGAGCCGCCTGAGGCTCCCGCTGCTCATCGAGATGTCTCCGGACTTCGGCAACGGCTCCGCCCGGGTGCAGGGTGAGGCGGAGGTGGAGGCTGTCTCCAAGATCCTGGGAAAGGACAGGCAGTATGCCAAGCAGCTGATCATCTATCTGCCGGAGGTGAGGGAGCTGAGACGGAGACTCCCCACCACCACCCAGTATGCCTTTATCACCAACCTCCGAGAGGCTGGAGTGGAGTGATCGATTCTATGAGCCAGGGCAATTTGAAGGAAGGGGCAGAGCTTTTTGCAGCCAGGATGGATATGGGCGCCTATCAGGAGGCTGCCAAGATCAAGGCTGACTGGGGCCTGCCCGATGACATGCTCCAGGAGAGCGTGAGAAGAGCTTTTGACGCGAATATAAAAAAGGGCGAATACTCCATCGCCGCTGATCTGGCTAAAAGATACAGCCTTCCCCAGGACCTCCGACTGGATGCGGCCATGCGCTCCTTCCAGCGCAAAATAGACAGCGAGTTCTACCTGGCGGCAGCCGAGTATGCTAAGGAGTATGGCCTGCCGGAGAGCATGGTCCGGGAGGCGGCTACTTATGCCTACCAGAACAGCATGAGCCATAGCCTGTTCAAGAATGCGGCGGAGATCGCTGAGCAGTTCCAGCTTCCGGCCAGCATGATGAGAGAGGCGGCGACAAAATCTTATGAGCAGTACATGCAGACCGGGATGTACCGAAAGGCGCTGAAGATTGCGGAAAAGTACGGCCTGGCGGAGGATCTGGTGGCTGCGGCGAGAAAGAAGCTGTCCTGATCAAAGCCATTGTTAACCCTTTCAAGGAATGATATGCCCACGGTCGTGCTTACCATTGGCGGCTCCGATTCGGGGGGAGGGGCGGGCATTCAGGCCGATATCAAGACCTTCTCCGTTTTGGGGCTGCATGGGGCCTGTGCCATCACCGCCATCACCGCCCAGAATACTCTGGGGGTGGAGAAGGTGTTCGGTCTCGGCCCTGATGCAGTCAGGGCGCAACTCCAATCCATAACAGACGATTTTGCAGTAGCGGCAGCAAAGACGGGCATGCTCTACTCCGCAGAGATTGTGAGGACTGTAGCCGACCATCTCCGGGACAGGGATATCCTGCTGGTTATCGATCCGGTGATAGAGGCGGAGGCGGGGGGCAGGCTTCTTTGTCCAGAGGCGGTACAGGCTCTGAAGGAGCATCTTCTGCCTCTGGCCCATGTGGTCACCCCCAATATCTTTGAGGCAGAGGCGCTGTCCGGGGTGGCCGTGCGCGATAAAGAGAGCGCCGTCCTGGCTGCCGAGAGGATTCTGGATGCCGGGGCCGGTGCGGTGATTGTTAAGGGGGGGCATCTGGACTGCACCGACCTCCTGGCCACAAAAGAGACGAGCCTGTTTTTGCCAGGCAAGAGGGTGGCCGGAGAGAACCACGGAGTGGGATGCACCTACTCCGCCGCGCTGACCGCTTACCTGGCCAGCGGGGCCAGCCTGCCCCAGGCGGCACGCCGGGCCAAGAGATTTGCCGAAGAAGCCCTATCAGGCAGCATGCGGGTGGGAAGAGGGGTAGGGCCGGTGGGTCAGGCGGCTGGACTTCGGGCCGAGGCGAAAAGCTATCGAGCCATCTGCAATGTTCCTGATGCCTCGGATTATCTGCTTTAGGGCAGCTTCCTCAAGGATGCACTTCCCATAGACTGCCTTGCTTTTGCTTTGGGATAGCAAGCTATAAATTGATGAGGCAAGGATGCACTTAGGATTGCTCTAGCTGGAGTGTTGATTATGGGAAGCGTAAAGCCTAGTTATATCAAGAATTTTGCCATGGACCTGTTGAGATCTCATGAGGATTCCTTTAGCCCTGACTTTGAGGCCAATAAACTCAAGGTATCTGAGTATACCGATATCAAGAATAAGACCATACGCAATCGCGTGGCAGGATACATCTCCAATGTGATGCGCCAGAGAAGTACTCGGCGAGGCGAGGTGGAGATTGATGTTTAGAGGCGTGTTTCCTGCCATTATCACGCCTTTTTTAAAAGATGAGAGCCTGGACGAGGAGGGACTGAAGAGAAACATCGAGTACCTGAATAAGACCGGCATAGCAGGGATTGTCCCCTGCGGCACCACCGGCGAATCAGCCACACTGACCTTTGAGGAGCATAAAAGGGTGGTTGGGATCGCAGTGGAGTCATCCAAGGTGCCGGTTATAGCCGGTACCGGTTCGAACAATACCCGCGAGGCCCTGGAGCTGACCCGCCATGCGGCCAAAGCAGGGGCAGATGCTGCTCTGCTCATCACACCTTATTATAACAAGCCCAATGATAGGGGAATGTATGAGCACTTTAAAAAAATCGCCGAGAATTGCGATATACCCATAGTGCTCTACAATGTTCCCAAGAGAACAGGAATAGACCTCAAGCCGGAGCTTGTGGCAAAGCTCTCTCGAATAAAGAATATCGTGGCCATAAAGGAGGCCAGCGGAAGCCTTTCCCAGCTATCTCAAATTATTGAGCAGACATGGGGAAGCGACTTTTCCGTTCTCTGTGGCGACGATGATCTCACCCTGCCAGCAATTTCCCTGGGGGCACAGGGCGTGATCTCTGTGGTAGCCAATGTCGCTCCCAAAAAGA
>CALMJN010000088.1 GCA_937864385.1 uncultured Methanosarcinales archaeon
GAGCAGGCGACTGTCTATGCTGCTGTGGTCGAAGAGATGCTTGCCAGGATCAAGTCCTCGGAAGGGATGGAACGCAGAGGCCTGATCCTGGCTGCTCTCACTAAGCTGAAGCAGATCTGCAACCACCCGGCGCTCTTCCTGCAGGATGGAAGCCCGCTGGAAGGCCGCTCCGGAAAGCTCTCCCGTCTTGAGGAGATGCTTGATGAGGTTATAGCAGAGGGTGACAGAGCCCTGATATTCACCCAGTTCGCCGGCATGGGGACAATGCTCAGACATCAATTGCAGGAGAAGTTGGGAGTTGAAGTTTTATTCCTGCATGGCAAAACCTCTCGGAAGCAGAGGGAGGAGATGATCCAGAGGTTCCAGGCAGGAAGGTCGCCTATCTTCATACTATCTCTTAAAGCGGGAGGTTTCGGCCTCAACCTGACCGCTGCCAACCACGTCTTCCACTTTGACCGATGGTGGAATCCTGCAGTGGAAAATCAGGCTACCGACCGCGCCTTCCGCATTGGCCAGAAGAAGAATGTCTTCGTGCACAAATTTGTCTGTCTCGGCACTCTTGAGGAGCAGATAGACCAGATGATAGAGCAGAAGAAAGCCCTGGCTGAATCGGTTATTGGTACTGGTGAAGCCTGGCTGACTGAACTATCCAATGCTGCCTTGAAGGAGCTAATTTCCCTGCGGCAGGAGGCTGTGGGCAATGGAGGTGATTAGCATTGACTCAGTACTGGAACTACTATGAACCGGCCAAGCCCAAGAAGGTTGAGAACGGCCTGAAAGCCAAAAGCAAGCGCGGATGCATCGGAGAGACCTGGTGGTCCAAGCGTTGGATTAGCGTTCTTGAGTCCTTTAATCTTGGTGCCAGGCTCACCCGAGGAAGGAACTATGCCAGAAAGGGCCAGGTAATATCCATCGACGTCAATCCTGGAATAGTCAGGGCTAAGGTGCAGGGAACCAGGTCCGAGCCATACGATGTGAAGATAAAACTGAAACATCTATCAGCAGAAGAGTGGGAAAAGGCAACGACGGCCATGGCCTCTAAAGCGGTATTTGCAGCGCGGTTGCTTTCCGGTGAGATGCCACAGAATATCGAGGAGGCTTTTTCTGAAGCCGGCATATCCCTCTTTCCCAGGAGGAGCGATGATCTGGTGACTGATTGCTCCTGTCCGGACTGGTCCAATCCCTGTAAGCATATAGCAGCGGTCTATTATCTCCTGGCTGAGCAGTTCGATTGCGATCCCTTCCTGATCTTCAAGTTGCGGGGAAGGACCAAAGAGCAGATCATAGAAGCCTTGCGAAATATGCGTTCAGCTGGAGCCCACCAGGAGCCGGATGAGATTCCGGGATTGGGTTTGGATGCATTGGATAAAGCAAAGCCTCTGGAGGAATGCCTGGAAAGCTACTGGCTGAAGGGAAGCGAACTTGAACTGCTGGAAGTAAATCCAAGGGCTCCGGAGATAGAGAGCGCTGTCCTGAAGAGGCTGGGCAATGCTCCGATCTCTATCGGAAATGTTAATCTGACAACCCTGCTCTCAAAGGCTTATCGGGTGGCGGGTCATGATGCACTAAAAAGGGCATACGGAGAGGCAGAGAACAAGGGACAACAGTAGATCTCGTATTTTATAAAAATTTATCTTATAATAAAAATCATCAGAACTTGGGCCATAATCTCTCTTTTCCCATCCAGTGCTGGGCGAGAATGCCCCCCTGGCAAAACGCTAAGGCCAATTCGGGCTTCAAAACCCGCTCATGATAGT
>CALMJN010000089.1 GCA_937864385.1 uncultured Methanosarcinales archaeon
ACGCCGAATTTTCATCTGCACTTCCAGGCCCCGCCATCCGGGTTGGCAGCATGACTGTCCGGGAATGACTTCACGATGGGGATAAATAGAAGAAAGCACCTATTAGAATACAAGGGCTGAAAGAGGCTCATCTACCATGTGCGATAGAGCAGTCGGTGCGTTTATAAAGGAGATGGCAGATGGAGTTGGCTCTAAAAGGGCAGCAGCCGGGATTTGCAGCCTATAATTCAGGTAGTGGTTCATTGACGGTCATAGAAGAGTCCATTCACAGAGCATACCTAAACAAGTTAGTGGGAGAAGAAGGCCTAAGGATTGTGGAATGCATACCGGATGAAGAGATCACTGACGAAAAGCTGGCCGAGCTGACGGGAATCAGCCTCAATACAGGAAGACGCACTTTGTATCTGCTTTATGAACATAGGCTGGCGATTTACCGGAGAAAGAGAGATCCAGACTCAGGCTGGCTCACCTATCTGTGGCAGCTGTGCCCCGAGAATTTTGAGAAGGCGCTGGAATCAGAGGCTAAGAGGCTGCTTCGCAAATTGGATGAAAGGCTGGCTTATGAAAGGGAGAATATCTTTTATGCCTGCACCGAGGGCTGCGCCAGATTCATCTTCGATGAGGCCAGCGAGGCCAATTTTGTCTGCCCCTTCTGTCAGGGGAGCCTGGAATTTATGGAGAATGCCAAAGTGGTGGATACCATAGAGAGACAGATGGAAGAATTGAGGTCTTGTTTATAAATTTTCCAGGTTGTTTCCCAGCACCGCCGTCCACCACCAGCGGGCCATGTCAACCAGGTCGCGGCTGAACATGCCGGAGAGGCGATACTCTCCCCCTTTGTTTGTGATCAGGCCTGCTCCAAGAAGCTTATTTCTCATAGCGTAGAAGGCTGACCTGCTCACGTTCAGATCTCTAAGCAGTTCTTCCCACTCCTGGACTCTCAAAGGCTGACCGCTTTTCTGTCTCTCCTCTACTAAAGAGAGAAATCTCCCACCCCTATCCGCCGTTGCCTCTTCCTGAAAGAGACGAAGCAGGAGCTCATGGTAGGGATCCCTGGACCGACTAATGGCGAATTCCGATTTGGATCGTACCTTGATGGTGGTGGCAGTCCGAGGAGCAGACTTTACGTTGGTCATAGGCTAGCAAGTACGGCTCTGGCTATATCTGCATACTCCTCTCTGAGTATGTAGCTGGTGGGCAGACGGTAGGACTTCTTATTGACATGCAATATCCCCAGCCGCGAACAGATATAGCCGATCATTGAAGCAATGGCTTTCTTGGAGACATCCAGCCGCCTGCTTACTATCTCATGAAGAGAGGCCACAGTAAACTCCTGCGCCTCAAGTATCGACTCCAGGACCGTTCTGCGCAGACCATCTGAATCCAAATCGAGGAAACTAACCATCCGGCCAAATATCTCA
>CALMJN010000090.1 GCA_937864385.1 uncultured Methanosarcinales archaeon
CCATGAAGGGGGCCAGCTCTTCTGCTCTCCTGGCAATCATATCGCTCTTTTCCTCTGCAATTCTTGGTCCGATCTTAAGGTCTGATTCTGCCTTTAGGCTCTAATCACTTAATACCTGATACCTTTCGGTTCAGGCGGTAATCAAATTACCGCGAGCTTCTCTGATATTGGCCGCTGCCACAAGGCAGATGCATGGACCCATCCTTGGACCGGCATTCTAATAGCCTATGATCTGGAATACCCTCTTCTGATAAGAAAATGAGAATAATAGCCCTATCAGATACTCATCTTGAATCCGGCACCATTCCTCTTCCTCTGGCCGGTTTGCTGAAAGAGGCAGATATGATCCTGCACGCCGGCGACTTCGTCTCCGCCAGCGCCTACTCTGTCCTTTGCGATTTAGGCTCAATGGAGGCGGTCCACGGCAATTCGGACTCTATTGAACTCAAGAGACTTCTGCCGGAGAGAGCAGTGCTGGAGGTGGAGGGGATCCGGATCGGCCTGGTCCATATGGCCTCGCACGGCTCCGACCTGGTGGGCGCAGAGATGATGGCCCGGGAGATGGATGTACAGGTTCTGGTTTTCGGGCACATACACCGCCCTCTCATTGAAAAGGGCAAGAGCCTTCTCATCTGCCCGGGGAGCACCACTCTGCCCAGGATGTCTGCCCCTTCCCTTGCCGTCCTTGAGATTGAGGAAGGTGAGGTCCAGGGCAGCATCATCCCCCTGGGCCGCCCCTCCTGCAATTATCTCAAATTCGCCGACAGTCTGGCGGAAGGTGATTCCTATTAGGCTCCGTCATCAAATCGGAATGGACATGGCTTTTCAGTGCGGCAGAAATTCGCTCTGCTTGATATATTTGGATCCAGTTCGATAATTTGCCTCCACTTGTGCAATACCAGGATGAATTGAAGATCGCCAGAACTTCATGCCCTGCATCAATCAGCCTGGCCTCAGCAATCTATTCCTGTGCATCCTTTCTCTTCTTTATCCATCGCCGGATACTTGTGGAACTTGATCTGCTTTTTAACCTCAAAATTTCCGGTGAACATCTCTCTGGCATTTATATCTTTATAGAATATTTTATGCCAGATGGCATCAGTTCCCCAGGTGCCGTTAAAGGAATTGCTTTTTTCCAGACCCATCAAGTAGGCGCAATTACTGATGTTTTCTTTGCTCCTCATTAATCTGTCAATTCTCTCTGTATCCCTTCCGGCATCTTCAAGGCCTTTTTGGAATTCTTTCCATCCATTGTAAGGCTGATAGGGCATAGTCTGCACAAAGAATGATACCTCATCTGACTCCATCGCTCGGACAGAAAACTCTTCGCGAAGCTCTGATCCCATACCACCATAAAGGGCCTTGGAGCGCAGGCGCTTTTCGCCCTGCATTGGTGTCTCGCCGGAATAAAGCATCTTGGAGCTATCGTAGAGATTTAATGTGCTCTCATTGCCTCCGTTAACTGAATCTATCTTCCGCTTCAGTTTGTCCGCAATCTCGGAATAGGCCTGCTCCTGCTCAATCTCAATATCTCCCTCACCATTCATGTTTTTGGAATACTCCAGGGCGATCTTTTTATCCCTAATGCTGGTATCAATATCCACAAAACCCGTACCATAGATCTTCTGCGCCTCGCAGAATTGGCCGTACTGAATGGGATTGCCCTCCCATATGGCGGTCTTTACGATTTCTATATCTCCATCCTCAACCGGTTTTCCACAAGGATCTGTGGCGGTGACATTTGCGATATTGACGATATCTTTATTGAGATCGGATTTGGTGACCCTATAAACCGCTTTATAAAGCCAGATCTCGCTGAGGTTGAGCCAGCTATCGTTATTGATGTCTCCTGAAATGTAGATGGGATTTACTCTGTCGTCGATGACCTTGACCTCAGTGAGGTTGACGTTGCCGATATTGCTCACGTTATAGTAGTATGTTATCAAATCCCCTTCAGATACCGTTCTTGACTCTGATTCCTCTGCGCTGACTGAGCCTATGGCAGCTGTGAGACCGATCAGTATAGATATCCAACTAACCAAATTTCCTAAAGGATGTGATATGAAGACATTTCCACCTGGCCTGTGGTGTATATTATCCGAATATGTCACATGCTCGGCAGATCTAGATGCGATCCAAGTCCTTTTCATATTTGAGCCTCTCTTAAAGTAAATGTAACTTTATTAATATATATACTTTTACATT
>CALMJN010000091.1 GCA_937864385.1 uncultured Methanosarcinales archaeon
TCTGATAATAATATAATTAAAAATAAATGGTAAAATTTAGTTGATATATTTTGTATTTTAAAATTATGCCAGGGATAGGAGCAGCTTTTATCTTCTAGGGAGCCACATCCATTTTCTGATGCGCCTGATAGAGATATTCCAGTCCATACAGGGCGAGGGCCCGGCAATGGGAAGGCCTGCCACATTTGTCAGACTGGCCGGATGCAATCTCTCCTGCCAAGGCTGCGATACGGACAGGAAATCATCCTTCCAGATATCCCTTTCCGATCTGGCAGGAAGAGTCAGGGGACGGAAGGTGGTGATCACAGGAGGCGAGCCGACCATGCAGATGGATGAGCTCTATCGGCTGATCGAACTGCTGCACGACAGGGGAAAGGAAATCGATATCGAGAGCAACGGCACCAATCCCATAACCGGGAGGGCTCTGGATCTGATTCATTATGCCGTGATCAGCCCCAAGAGAGGATCGCAATTTCATCTGGACTATTGGCGCACAAAAGAGAACGCCCATATCAAGTTCGTTCTGGGAAAGGCACCCTGGTGCTGGACATCAGATCTCTTGCAGCCGATGCTTCCCGCTCTAAATAAAGAGAGGGTCTGGATCATGGCCTATGGCACGGACAGGGATATGCAGGGGGCGAGAGAGGCCTGGGATCTGGCCATGCAGATGGGCGTAAACTACTCCGATAGGCTTCACATCCGGCTCTGCAGGAGATAACATAGGCCAATCTGCTGCGCCATGCCCTCTGGGATTCCAGCTCTGGTATTCCAATATCCCTATTTTCTCTGCAGCTTCTCTATCTGCAGATCGATCTCAGAGAGGAGGGAAAATGTGCTCTCTTTGTAGTCATCAAAAGAGTCCTCTGGCGCATGTAGCCCGTCCCTGACCAAGACCCGGACCCTATAGTCTCCGGGGGCTTGGCCGCCGGAGGACCACTGCCAGGTGGGGGAGGCCGACCAGCCGGTCATATCCCGTCCGTTGAGCAGAAATTTATAGAATATCTGGTCGCCCTCCCGATCTGCCGCTCCGGCGGTCCAGCCAACAGTCGCCCCCTGGGCTTGAGGGCTGGCAATATCGGGCAGAAGGGAAGCTAAAATGGGCGGCTGGTTGGCAGCAGAGATCTCAAACGCAGCCTCTTTATAGCTGTCGAAGTCGCGGCTCGAAGCATGCTTTCCGTCTCTGGCCTGGGCGGTTATGAAGTGGATTCCTGGCCGGGCCGATGAGGTCTCCCAGGCCCAGGAACTGGCTGTGGACCATTCACCTGCCGGCTGGCCGTCTATCAGGAATCGATAGTAGATGGTATCGCCGTCCGGATCAACTGAGGCTGCGGTCCAATTCACCACCGAGCCCTGGGGCTGGGGGCTGGGCCGGTCCGCCTGAAGCTCTGAGATCTCAGGGATGCGGTTGGAGGGGTTCAGAACGAATATCCTCTCCAGGGAGCTGTCAAAGGAGTCCAGGGAAGCATTCTCTTCGTCCCTGGCCAGAACAGAGATCACATACTCGCCAGGGCTTTCAGATGAAGTATTCCAGCCCCATTCAGGGGAGGCAGACCAGCCTCTTGCCTCCTCACCGTCCTTTAAAAACCGGTAATAAACCATATCGTTATCCGGATCGATAGCGCTGGCAGTCCATTTTATGCTCCTTCCCCGCTCCATGGGGCTGCTGGCATCAGAGATCAGATCCTTCAGAGCGGGAGGCTGGTTGAGGGAAGTGAGAGCAAAGCTGCTGTTGATCATATGGTCAAATGAGCTTTCAGAAGCGTGATTTCCGTCCCGGACCAAGACGCTGATCTCATAATTGCCGGGGGAAAGGCCAGAGGTAGGCCAGATCCAGCTGCCTATCCTGGACCAATTATTTGCCTCCCGGCCGCTCACCAGGAATTTGTAGAAGAGCCTGTCTCCCTCATGATCAGTGGCTTTTGCCCTCCAGAATATGGCCGTCCCCGGCGGCTGGGGGCTGGCCCGGTCCGGGCTGAGGGCCTCCAGAATAGGAGGGCGATTGATATCGCTGGCATCAGAGCTGGCACTTTCCAGGGTCTTCTCCGCCATTTCTACAGCCAGAGAGGTAGAAGATGACGCCATATCAAACGGTGACGGAGGAGAAAATGCCGCTGTGGCTGCAGATGTAGCATCCGATGCATTCGTCTCGGAATATATCCCCACCTCATCCGGCTGGCCAGGCTTCAGGCCCCCCATAGAGGATTGGCCCGCTAAAGCATCCGTCACTAGGCCGTCCTCTCCTGCTGCCTGCGTCTCACCTAAAGCTGGAGCCCCGGTGGAATTGATGCTCTGATTTGACTGATCCGGAGAGCTCTGATTCGAGGCTTCTGCATTCGCCGTGAGATCATCTTCAGCATCTACACCCTCAGAGGCGGAGGCAGTCTCAGGCTCCTCCGGCTCTCTTGCTGGAGGTGCAGACTCCTTTTTGCTCTGAGGCTTGCTGCTGGCCTCTTTGCTGCTGCCGGTACCGCCGCCTCCACCCCCTCCTGAGAAGAACATATCTCTGCTGCGTCCCGATATCTCGGCGGTGGTATTATTTGCGGAGGAATCCGTAGCATTGAGGACGGTGGTATAGAGTCCACTGGAGCCATTAAGGCGGGGGGACGGGCTCTGAACCTCCTGCAAGCGGGAGGCATTGGCCGAGAGATCGACCTGGAGCCGGTCCTCTTTTGCCAGAGTGAAAAGCGCCCCGTCTTTGCTGGCGGGAAGATCGGGCAAAGGCTCATGAAAGCGGGAGGAGATGCCGTCCCATGAGATATGCTGCGGCCCAAAAGACAGGGCTATGGCCGCAATTAAAAGAGCGGCCAGGAGAAGAATGGCATAGGCCGCCCGACGGCCGGTTATGCTGCTCTGACGAGAAGCATTGGGGCCTGGCCTTAGCCCGCTTCTGGGCAGCAGGAAGAATCTCCTGTTGCGGGGCAGATCGGACCAGCGCATGTAGGCCATGGCCAACAAGAATAAGGATAGAATTGATAGGAGAGTGGCCAGGGAGCCGCTCTCCAGACCCCGCGGCGTGGCCCAGAGGACCAGTCCCAGCAGCCCGGCCAAAAAAACTGATGCGACAAGGCTCAGAATCGCTCGCCCCCTTCGGCTGAGCTCGCCCTTGCCGGGATAGGCCCAGAGCAGGGCAAGGTATCCTGGCACGGGGAAGACCAGGATCAGGGCGAGAGCGGAAAGAATTCCCTTCAAGGATGGGATTGAAAGATAGGCTAAGGCCAAGGCTGCAATGGAAATCAATAAACAGACGATCAGGTGCTGTGGCGCCGGCCAGACTAACCTCAACTCTCTTCCACCTTTAGCAAAGGATAGAGCATCATATCTTCTGGGCGATAAAACCTTTTTCCTGGATTTCGCCAAGCCGGATTTGGCAAAGCTATAATTCTCTTCAATCCACCTCGAGCTCTATTCCCACCGGACAGTGATCCGCTCCCATGACCTCTTTGAGTATGAATGCCGATTGCACCGACTCTGCCAGATTCTGGCTGACAAAGAAGTAGTCTATTCTCCAGCCCACATTCCTCTCTCTGGCCCGGGTTTTCAGATCCCACCAGGAGTAGTTTTCCGCCTCGGGATGAAATATGCGGAAGGTGTCCACAAAGCCTTTCTCCACCAGGCGGTCCATCCAGGCCCTCTCTTCCGGCAGAAATCCGGATATCTTCTCATTGGCCTTGGGACGGGCCAGGTCTATCTCCTTATGGGCTGTGTTGAGGTCGCCGCAGACCACAATCCTCTTTCCCTGGCTGCAGAGCTGTTCGATATGCTCCAAGAAGAGATCATAGAAGTGCAGCTTATAAGCCAGCCGCTCTGCAGATGCCTTGCCGTTGGGAAAGTAGACGTTGTAAAGCAAGAAATGGCCAAAGTCGGCGACTATAGCCCGGCTCTCGTCTTCCAGCCCCGGCAATTCCAGGCTGCTTTTCACCGCAAGGGGCGGAATTTTGCTGAAAAGGGCCACCCCGTCCCGGCCTTTCCGAGGCCCGAAGGCGAAGTAAGAATGGTATCCGGGCAGGCTTTTCACCTGCTCCGGCAGCTGATCCTCGCCCACCTTGGTCTCCTGGAGGCAGAGCACATCAGGGCTGTCTTTGATCATCCAATCAATAAAGCCTTTCTTGAGAACAGCCCTCAGGCCATTGACATTCCAGGACAGCAGTCTCAGGTTGGTCATAACAGATCCGACTCCATCTGCAACTTATAGCCATCTCCGATCTGAGACCTGCTCTCTTTAATAGGTTTCACCCGTCCACTCTCCATCCTCTCCTCAGCTCCATCCAGATATTGACAAATGCAACGCTGATCAGGTTGAGGATGGTGGCCGCAATCCAGATCCGGGCCTCCATCGCACTGAGAGATGATATCCAGCCGGACCAAAGAACGATGCTGATGATGGAGAACGAGGCCAGGGTGTCGACGGCCAGAAAGAGCTTTGGCCGCCCCATGAGCCTTCCCGCCTGGGCTACGATGCAGTATTCGATGGGCGAGGCCCGGCCGGCCAGATGGAAGGCGATCCGGGCCAGGTTCATAAAGAGATCTATCAGGGCCCAGGCCATGACCAGCCCGCCAAAAACAGAGAGGATGGCAGAGGCCTGGGCCCCGCCGGCGCGCCAGCAGAGCAGGCCGAAGAGCATCTTGAAGGCAGAGAAGGGCAGGCCAATGGTCAGAGCCTGAAAGGAGGGAGTGGTGAAAAAGCTCTCCTCAATGGCCTCCTTCGACCCTCTCTGCTGCTCTGCCATCAGCTCTGCCTCTCACCAATCTCGCGGGCTATCCTACCTTATATCCTGCCTTTTCAATTGCCTCTTGCAGATCCTTCCGGGCCAGCTTGCTTGGATCATAGCTCACACGGGCGGTCTTTGCCGCCAGATCGACCTCTGCCGAAAATACTCCGTCCAGGCTCCCCAGAGCCGCTTCCACTGCCGCCTTGCATCCGCCGCAGGCCATGCCCAGAACCTTGAGCTGTACCTCTTCCTTTTTCAACTCAGACATCTCTATCCCATCCCCAGACGTATGTGCTTTGTCTCCATATAGGCCTCCAGCCCCCAGCGGCCCAGCTCCCGGCCGAGACCACTCTCCTTCCAGCCTCCGAAGGGAGCTTGCAGGTCCACCACATTGTTGACATTGACCCCGATGCCTCCCGCCTCCAGCCCCTCAGCGGCCAGCAGGGCTGTCTTGAGGTCGCTGGTGAAGATATAGGCAGCCAGCCCGTAGGGACTATCGTTGGCCAGGGATATGGCCTCCTCCATGCTCTTGAACTTCATCAATGGTGCCACCGGGCCGAAGGTCTCCTCCCGCATCACCTTCATCTTATGGTCTGCCCGGTCGAGAACCGTGGGCAGAAAGAAGTAACCTTTCTCATAGGCCTCGCCCTCCGGCTCCCTGCCGCCAGAGAGAAGCTCTGCTCCCTTCTCCAGGGCATCGGCCACATGCTCTCTGGTCTTAACCCTCTGAGCCCGGCTGAACATGGGGCCCAGATCCACTTCAGGGTCCAGGCCACTACCGATCTTGAATCCCTCCGCCCGGGCCACAAGCTCGGCGGTAAAGGCCTCGGCCACCTCATCCGCCATATAAATCCGGTTGACGCTGATGCAGATCTGGCCCATATTGGAAAAAGCCCTCTGGGCGGCCGATGCTGCGGCAGCCTTTATGTCCGCATCGGCGCAGACGATGAAGGGAGACTGGCCCCCCAGCTCCAGGGAGACACGTTTTATGTGAGCAGCGGCAGCGGCCATGATCGACCTTCCCGTGGCCGTCTCTCCGGTAAAGGCGATCTTTCGGGAGATGGGGCTTTCCACCAGCTCTGCTCCCACCTCTCCTCCCGGACCATGCACCACATTGGCCGCTCCGGCGGGCAGGCCGGCTTGGCTCACCGCCCGGACGAACTCTGTGGCCGCCAGAGGTGCCAGGCTGGGCGGCTTGGCCACGAAAGTGCAGCCGGCCGCCAGGCAGGGGGCCACCTTCCAGGCCAGAAGGTCCACGGGATAGTTCCAGGGGGTGATGAGGGCGGCAACCCCTATGGGCTGGCGCAAAACTATGCTCCGGCTGCGTGGGCCCGTTATCCATTCCCCATAGTTTCTCTTGCCCTCCTCGGCGTAGTAGTCCAGCACATCCGCCGAGGAGAGGACCTCGGTTCTGGCGTACTTGAGGGGCTTGCCCTGCTCCAGGGTGAGAAGCCGGGCGATTCTTTCCGAGCTATCCCGGACCCTGCCTGCCGCCTCATGCAGGATCTCACCTCTCTTCTGGCTGGATGTCTTTGACCAGAGGAGAAAGGCCCTTTCCGCCGCCTGGAGGGCCAGTCGGGCATCCTGGCGACTGCCCACAGCCACCTCAGCCACAGCCTCCTGGTTGGCCGGATTGTATATGACCGCCCTCCTGTCGCCGCCCTCCTCCAGGGGCAGATCCCGCCCGTCGATGAGCATCTGCGATTGATACATGAGATGCTGTTGTCTCCGGTGAGAGTTAACCTTTGCTTTTGAGAAGCCCAGCTTTGTGGCGGAAAAAGTATTTAGGCATGGATGGCCAGGCAGTTGCAGATGCAGCTGCAGAGATGGAGGAGGGAGAAGTGAAAGAAGATCTCTGGGTCATATCCTTTCTAGGCCGGGACGGTCCGGGAATCATTCGCGATATTCTGGAGGAGCCCGCCCGCCGCAATGTCAATATCGTGGATATGGACCAGAAGGTGATGCAGGGCGTATTCGTAATGTCTGTGGTTGCAGATTTTACCTCTGCCGAAATCACAATTGATCAGATGAAGAGCTGGCTGGAGGATCTATCCAGGAACAAGGGCATATTATCCAGCTTTCTGCCCCTGGACCGGCATAGAGGCAGGCGCCGGTCCAGCAAGAGCCTGCATGTGGTCACCATACTGGCCAAGGACAGGGCGGGCATCATACGGGATGTGGCCGAGATTGCTGCCGTCAATAAAATCAATATCGAGAGGGCCTCGGTCACCGCCAGGGGAGATCTCATCTCCATTGAGTTTCTCATGGATTTTGCCGACTGCGAAGAAGAGGACTGCAAGACCAGGCTGAAGAAGGAGTGCGAGCGGCTTGGTCTGGACGTGGTGGTTCAGGAGCTGGGCCGCTCCAGGAAGGAGAAGCGGCTCATAGTCTTCGATATGGACATGACCATAGTCGACTTTGAGATCATCAACAAGCTGGCCGGATTTGCCGGAGTGGACGAGCAGGTCAGGGCCATAACCGAGAAAGCCATGAACGGGGAGATGGACTTCAAGGAGTCTCTGCGCCAGAGAGTCCGCCTGCTCAAGGGAATGCCGGAGAGCACTTTGCAGGAGATAGCATCCGATTTGCGGCTAACGCCGGGCTCGGAGGAGCTGCTCCATCATCTCAAGCAGGTGGGCTACAAGATCGCCCTTATCAGCGGCGGCTTCACCTATTTCACCGATGTGCTCAAGCAGCGTCTGGGCTTCGACTACGCCTTTGCCAATGAGCTGGAGATTGAGAACGGAGTTCTCACCGGAGAGATCAAGGGGGAGATCATAGACGCCGAGGCCAAGGGGCGAATCATCTACAAGCTGGCCGATCTGGAGAAGATCAGCCCGGACAGCATCGTGGCCGTGGGCGACGGAGCCAATGACTGCCTCATGATCAGAAATGCCGGCCTGGGAGTGGCCTTCAATGCCAAAGAGGTTTTGAAGAAGGTATCCGACGGCTCGCTCTCCCGGGAGAACCTGCTGGGCCTGCTCAATGTGCTGGGCCTGGTGGAAGAAGAGAAAGAGACCCACTAGAAGAGGAGTTGCCAGGCAATAATGATCCCTTTCATTGTATCTCCGTCATAGCCATCTCCATCTCCCGGGCCACCATCGCTCCTGCCATCCTCTTCTG
>CALMJN010000092.1 GCA_937864385.1 uncultured Methanosarcinales archaeon
CTTGGGTATAACCCTGGCCGATCTGGTCTTGGAGTCGATATTGACCAGACCTGCAGTTGATGCAAATATCTTTCCCCCTCGGGAGTAGGTATAGTCCCCGGAGACATACTCCTCCGTGGATCCCACTACATCACCGGGAAGCACAAAGCTGCCGTCCATAATATTTCCTCAATTCAAATCTATAAGTGCAATCTTGATCTCATTTGGTCCTTTGATCCATTTCCTGCAATAGGACCAATCAGTAGCTTCTAGTATCTAAAGCCTGGCATGGGCCCAGGGCTATAGATCCCGTGTCTATGCTAACATGATATTCTATACAGCTCAACCTCTATGCTCTTGACCGACCTGCTATGAAACTCAAAGCTTCTCTTGAGGGGACAGGCCAGACGAATAACCTCCTGAACTGTGCAGGGCTGAACAAATGCCCTGATGAACCTCTCGCTTCCCCGGTTATGCAGAGAGTAGACCGCTTTAGCCGTCTTTATGGCCCGGCTGAGAAAGGCCCTGTCCCCGGCGCTGGCTTTCTGGGCTCCAAAGGGAGGATTCATAACCACGGTGTCTATACCCCGCAGATTGATTCGGCTCACATCTCCCTGGATGAAGTCCACATCGGCGCCAACCAGAGCGGCATTTCGACGCGCTGCGGCCAGAGCTTCTCCGTCTATCTCCACACCCACTGCTCTTGCCCCCAGCAGAGCCGCACCTATAGCCAGGATCCCCGTCCCGCATCCCAGGTCGCAGACTGTTCCCATGTCCTCATGCATGGCGGCCAAAAAGAGCATCTCCGCTGCAACAGTTGCCGGCGTGGCATACTGCTCCCTCTGGAAAGAGGGCCGAGAAAAGCCCTCCAGCCTCTCCAGGATCATCTCTAATTGCTTCTTCTTCATCTGCCTGCCGGCTTTAGACGATATAATGCTATATCAAATATAGCATCGCCTCTATCAGCAAAAGCAATAACACCAGGATGCTCAGAACCTTGAGAGCGGCAATAATTCTGGGGGAGATCGGATGGGCCGAGGGCTCCATCTCCAAATCATCCAAGGCCGGGGTGAATTGAAGGCCGATCTCCTCTATCTCTTCATCAGGTGCCTCATATCGATATATCGTCCCATTGTAGCTGCCGCCGGGGCTCTCTCTAAAAGTCTCCCTTAATAGCTCCCTCTCATGTCCCTCTTCCTTATCCGTGGGCTTGTACCTCTCCAATCTCTCCTTTGTCCCGGCGTATGCCTCTGTGCCCGGCTCCGCCTGGAAAAGGGCTCTCTCGAGGGGCGTTCCATCTCGCGGCAAGAGCAGACAGCTGCCGTTCTGGAAGGCCTGGGCGGGCTCATTACACGATCTTTCCCACTTTGGAGACGCTACTCTGGCCCAGGATGAGGGTGATGCACCCTCCATACTCCCCTCAGCCAGAGCCAAGTCATTCTCTTTTGCATCCCTTCTGCCCCAGTCTTCCAATAGATGGGATGAGGGGAGAGACTCTTCTTCTGTCTCCTGGGCAAGTCCATCCTCTTCGGCTATGTCTAGAAAATTAGTCTCCGCCTCGCTCTTGTCTCTGTCCGCCGGCTCAGGCGAGTCTTGGCTGCCCGGCACCCCATAATCCTCCTGGAGACAGATCAAATTGCAGATCGCCATGGCCTCAGCCAGGGCTAAAAGAGCTGCCCTTTCTCTGCTCCAGGCCAAGCTGTCGCTGCCATCCTCCTGCCCTCCATCATTATCTCTGCCGCCATCTTCCTGCCGCTTCTCCAGACCATCCGGCGCCTCGAGCCTCTCTGCTGCCCTTTCCATCATCCTGGAGACCGCATCTGCATTCTCCTTCTCTTGAATCACAAAGTGGCGGACAGCCTGGCGTAAAGACAGTGCCGCCTCATCCCTTTTCTCCTGCTCTGCTCCCGGGACCTCAGTCTCAATGGCTGATTTCAGGCACTCCAATGCCCGGAGGAGGTGGTCTGCAGCGCTCCCTGAAAATAGAGAGCCGGCTGCCTGCATCAGATATTCTGCCGAGCAGGACAGGGCCGCTCTCATCTCCTGGGGATCATGGGCGATCTGACCGGTGCGGCGAGCCTGCCATAGGCCGGAGGCGATCCTCTGTAATATGAGAATGCCGGGCTTCTTCTCCTCATTGCTGCTGGAGGCCGCACTTTCCAGAGCGGCCATGGCCTTTTCCACCAGAATCATTGCCTCCTGCTCGGGCATCTGCTCATAGATTCGGGAGAGATAGGATCGCCCCCTGGCCAGAGCAGCCTCAGATCTGATCTCGGCATTTGGAAGGGTGTCCGCCAGCTCTTGATAGCGATCGGCAGAACTGGCAAAGAGGCGGGCTGCCTGCCGCCTCTTCTCCGCTACGGTTGGCAAATCAGAGCCCTCAACCTTTAATGCCTCCCCAATGCTCTCCTTTGCCAGAGAGCTGTAGGCCCTGGCCAGGCTGGATAGAGCCTTCTGATAATTAAGCCGGGAGTGCTCCGGAATGAGCAGAACTGCTCTCTCCAGGGGATCCCGGGCAGCAGAAGGCTGTCCCATCTGCAAGAGGGTGCTTCCCAGGTCGGCCAGGACGGCACCGAGGTTTGCTCTCTCCCCCATCCCCTCCCATATGGAGATGCTTGAGTGCATATAGCCGAGGGCCCGATTCAGCTCTCCACTCTCTCTGGCCATCCCCCCCAGGCGGCTGAGAATCCAGGCAGCTCCCCTCTTGTCTCCCAGCCTTTGAAAGTCGGCCAGGCTCCTCTCGAAGTACCTTGCCGCCAGCTCTCTCTCACCCATATCGGCATAGATTCGGCCTATGCTGCCGGTCATCTGGGCAATCCCGAGCCGGTCCTCATCTTCCTCAAATATCTTCAGGCTGCGATGAGCACTCTCTATGGCCCGGCCATAGTCCCCCACCTTTCGATAAGCTGATCCCAGGTTTCCCAGGACATGGGCCAGGCTGATCCTGTCCCCCTCCCTGGTGAAGATATCTGCCGCCTCCCGGTAGTAGGACATAGCCCGATTGATATTCCCCTGATCGGCATAGGCCTGACCCAGATTGTTCTTTAAAATCGGACTCAAGACCGGGTCAACGCAGAGCGATATGGCCTTTTTGTATGTGTCTGTTGCCAGGCGGGCGAGACCTGCCCGGCGGCAGATATCTCCCAGGCGCTTCAGCTCATAAACATCGGTTAGCTTCTCTGAAAGTTCGCGACAGATCTCCTCCCCAATCCGTCCATTGAGGCTGTCCTCCAGCAATCCAGCCACCAGATCACTGCAGCATCCTTCGATTGCATTGATATCTATCTCTCTAAGAGAACCAGTGCCCTTGGAAAAGGAAGCATAGATTTCCTGGAGAACAGCCTCAATGGACGGATTGGGG
>CALMJN010000093.1 GCA_937864385.1 uncultured Methanosarcinales archaeon
CGATCCGGAGGTGCGCCGGCAGATCATCGAGCGCATGACGCAGGCGGGCGCTCCCTGGGCAAGCAAGAGCAAGGCTCCGACTATATGAAGTGGTACAATGAACAGAGCACTTCTGTGCAGCAAGCAGTTAAAGGTCTAGAAATGCCAAAAGTTTACGCTGAGTGGAGTTCCACCGCGGATCTTTCAACTTTGGGTTCAGGTTCAGGTTTTGATGGGGTTTTGAGCGTAGCAAGAGGCTATAACGTAGCCAGGGCTCTAGATGGAGATTATCCCAAGGTCGGATGGGAATGGGTGGTCACTGAAAATCCGGATGTGATCATCAAGAGACAGACTCAATCCTCGGACCAGACTCAGATTGGATGGGAATCCGAGCCTTCATCGGATACTGTGAAGCTTCAGTCTGTGAGAAATGAGCTTCTGGCCAGATCCGGCGCCAGCGGTATTTCTGCTGTAAAATCTGACCGGGTTTATGTCATGGACTGGGATGTGCTCAATGGACTAGACCAGATAGTAGGCGTTACCTACTTGGCTAAATTGTTGCATCCTGAGGTCGATCTTGATCCTGTAGCGGTTCATAAAGAGTATCTTGATCGGCTAGGCCTTGAATTCCCAGAGGGGAGGACGTTCATCTACCCGGAGCTTTCCAGCAAAGAATGATCGAAATTTGCCAAGCCTAGAAGACATCCATTTTTTTATCGCTCCCTTGTTCTTTCTTGCAATAAGAGTAGAGGGATGGATCTAGTCTGATTCAGTAATACCTAAACCATCAAGTTTATCAATACTAACTTAAATACATGTGAATTATTATGTCCGAAGGAGTTCCGGCAAAGAGAATCCGGATGAAGGAGGAATATCAGCGATTTGTGAGCAGAAAAGCGCTATTTCTCATTCTTCTCTTGCTCGCCATAATCCTTCTCGCCGGCGTGGCTGCCACCTTAGGCTCTGCCAATATCAGCGTCTGGGATGTCTACCTTGCCATCTTGGCCAGGTTCTTTCCTGCTAATTTTCAGAGCGATTGGTTCTCGGATACCATAGTTTGGGGTCTCAGGCTGCATAGAATCCTCTTATCTATTGTTGCAGGCATAGGCTTAGCCATAGCAGGGGCAGTGATGCAGGGCATCCTAAAAAATCCCTTGGCCAGTCCATTCACCTTGGGTATCTCTTCTGCCGCCAGCTTTGGAGCTGCTCTAGCTATAGTTTTAGGGGCAGGCTTCGCAGGAGGCGAGTGGCTGATTGTAGGCAATGCCTTTGTCTTCACCCTGCTCGCCTCCATGACCGTCTACGGCTTGGCCAAATACAAGGGCATCACTCCCGAGACAATGATATTGGCTGGAATTGCTATAATGTACCTCTTTCAGGCCATGACCTCATTTTTGCAGTACATAGGCCAGTCAGAACAGGTAGCTGAGGTGGTATTTTGGATGATGGGCTCAATGGGTCGGTCTTCCTGGGATAAGGTCTGGATTGTATCGGCGGTTATAGCATTATGCTTTCCCTATCTCTTGCTCAAGTCCTGGGATATTAACGCCCTGGGAGCAGGCGATGAGACCGCCTCAAGCTTGGGAGTGAATGTGGAAAAGACTCGAGTCATCTCTATGTTTTTGGTATCCCTCATAACTGCAAGTGTAATCTGCTTTACCGGCACCATCGGCTTCATCGGCCTGGTATCGCCTCATATCGCGCGAATGGTCATTGGAGGAGACCACAGGTATTTGCTGCCGGCCTCCGCCCTAGTAGGAGGATTGACCTTGCTTGCAGCCGACACTGCGGCGCGAACCATACTGGCACCGGTAATAATGCCCGTGGGAATAATGACTGCCTTCCTTGGAGTGCCATTTTTCATCTATCTGTTCATGAGGAGAAAGAAAGAATTCTGGTAGCTTTCAGGAAAAGAAAACAGTTCTCGCAGGAACACCGAGATTGATGACAGCTATTCTTAGCAATTTTTCAATGCATGCATTTGGAGCCGAATTCACTCTAAATGCTATAAGACCATCTATAGTTAAAATTCAAATTGAGCTTTGGGTGATCATATGCCTCATCAATAGAAGCGTAGCTGAGAGAAGGATCTATTAAACAT
>CALMJN010000094.1 GCA_937864385.1 uncultured Methanosarcinales archaeon
CCGAGTTCCTGAGTCTGAGCCGGGACCAGGTCCATGTGGCCGGGACCGAGCATGCCTACTATATCGCCTCCGGCATGGATAAAGGATTGGCTAATGAATCAAATCCCTCTTATGTTCAAAGCAATAATTTGAATATAATTGTCAGAGACATCTCGGTTACCGCCATTAATACTATGGATAGCGGTATTGCTACGGCAATATCAAACATAATCATAGAGCCGGTTCAAATCATAAATCCTTCTGAGGTATGCGAAAAATTGAGGTAAAACGAAATGGTCCGGAATCAATATCAAGCCGGATCGCGGTACAATTCATCGCCCATTCATCATCAGAGAAGATCATTTTCTTACCAATATCTACAAATCACAATAGATGCCTGTATTCAAACTGCATTTGAGCTTACTCAGGATATAGAGATGAAAGGATACTACTTCATAACCGATAGCAAGCTGAGCCGGGCAGGGAACAGAAGCGATGTTCTTGCCGCCGTATCCTGCGGGGTTGAGACTATCCAGTATCGCAATAAGAATGCTGAGACCCGGGAGATGTATCAGGAGGCCCTGGAGCTGGCTCAGATCTGCCGGGATGCGGGCAGCTTTTTTCTGATCAACGACCGGCTGGATGTGGCAATGGCTGTGGAAGCGGACGGGGTTCATGTGGGACAGACGGATATGCCCTGCTCTAAAACCAGGAGACTGCTTGGGCGGGGGAAGATCATCGGCGTCACAGTGCACAGCCTGGTCGAGGCTCTCCAGGCGGAGAGAGAGGGAGCTGACTATCTGGGGGTCTCCCCCATTTATCAGACCGCCACCAAGCCTGACGCTGGAAAGCCGGCGGGCATTAAGCTTATAGAGGAGATCAGAGAGCAGGTGAGCCTGCCCCTTATCGCCATCGGCGGCATCAATCACTACAATGCTTCAGAGGTTGTCCAGGCAGGAGCGGATGGCCTATGCGCCATATCCTGTGTGGTGGCGGAAGATGATGTGAGGTGTCAGATTCGACGGTTCCAGGAGCTGTTTGGGAGAGTCTAGTCTTTAGCAAGATTGCCTGCTTTTCTAATTTCAAAGAACCGTCTTGCGCATCTTCCTGTGGACTTATGCCCCTTTTCAAAAGAATTAAAAAAAATTGCTAAAAATAATCTTATTGGACGGTCAGCCCTCAAGCGCAGAATATTTAATCCAATCAAATTTGGCGGAAATAGGCTGCTTGAGATCATAATTGAAGTCACCGGCCAGAGTCCAATTCTGAGCCGCCCAAAGACTTAAGAAAATCTTGCTTTGTTTTGAAGGCAACTCTCCTTTATATGGGTTAGCAGCTTCAATTATTTCTCCTTTTTCATCAAACACATTAGAATGGATGTCTCCTTTTTCATCCTGCCATACGTAACGTCTGAGCTTGCCGTCTATGTGCCATTGGATTCCGCGGCATTTTTCCCCCTCGCCGATCCATGAAACATTATAAATATGATATGACTGTGTGGGATCAAAATTGAGGGGAATTATTGCTACGTGGCAGGTTTCCGGTATTCCATAAGGCTCCCAGCAATTGCCCTGGCTTCCTTTAACGAAATAATTTGTCTGGATCTGCCACTTTCCTGGCTCCGCATCTTCTTTGCCAAAGATTTCCAGATCAATCTCATCTTGTTTTCCCGCTGTTCCACCCATCAGGAACATTCCGGTTACAATTCCGTCGCCTTTTCCCGCAAGAATTCTTGCAGAGAGGTTTCCATATCGGTATTGATCACATACTGTGGAATATTCTCCAGATGCAAGATCCCGGCCTTGGCACAGCGACTTATCGCTACGGCAGGGATAGTTGAC
>CALMJN010000095.1 GCA_937864385.1 uncultured Methanosarcinales archaeon
GAAAAAAATCCTGGTCATGTAGCAGGAAGATCTCCCGAGAAGGGAGACTTTCCGCTATTATTGCCTCCAGGATCATTAGCTCCGGCAGATAGCCCATGTCCAGAAATTTTGGAGTGAACCCCTCCGAGTGGACAATGAGTTAAGCAACATAAACTCATGGAGGGAAATGCATGAAAAGGACGAGGCAACGCTACGACCGAGCATTCAAGATATCAGTAGTAGCAGAACTTGAGAGTGGCAAACCTCCATCTCAGATCGCCCGCGAACATTGCATCCATCCGAGCCTGCCCTCCCGGTGGCGAGATGAGCTGGCAGAAAATCCCGAAAAAGCGTTCAGCGGAAATGGAAACAAGTACAAGGACCAGGCAAGGATTGCAGAACTTGAGAGGCTGCTCGGCCAGGCTCATGCCGAGATCGAGCTTTTAAAAAAAGCCTTCGCCATGACCCAGAAGAAAGTTCGGGAGGAGAGAATAAAACCAACGCTGAGGGACGGTACATGACCATTCATGCTGTCCTTTCGGACGGCTTTGCATTGTCAATATCCCAATCCTGCCAGGCACTTGAGGTAAGTCGCAGCGGCTATTACAAATGGCGGATACAGCCAGAAATAGCCCCCGCAGACTCGGAAGATTTGGATCTGAAGAACCGGATTCGACAGATCGCTATGGAATTTGCGGGCTATGGTTACAGGAGGATGACAGCAGAACTCCAAAACCGCGGCTTTGAGGTTAACCGCAAGCGTATTCTAAGACTGATGCGACAAGATAACCTCTTGTATGGAATCAGTTGTTACTGGCTTGAATCTCTTCTTTTTGCTGTAATGGATTGCCAGTATATCCAAACCTTCTGAAGGGCGCCAAGATAACCGGGCTGAACCAGGTTTGGGCTTCAGATATCACATACGTTCAGTTGCTGCATGAGCACATCTATCTCGCGGTGGTCTTGGATCTTTACAGCAGAAAATGTATCGGCTGGGAGCTGAGCAGAAACATAAACAGCCAACTGGCCATGAATGCTCTGGACAGGGCAATAGAAAATCGCTGGTCAGAATCTGCTCAAGGACTTGTTCATCATTCGGATCAGGGAGTTCAGTATGCATCCCACGATTATGTAGACTGTCTCAAAGAGCATAGCATCCTGATCAGCATGTCCAGAAAAGGAAATCCATACGATAATGCATTTGCAGAGAGCTTTATCAAAACCCTAAAGGTCGAGGAGGTATATCTGAATGAATACGGCACATTTGAGGATGCCTATAAAAACATATGGCGTTTTATTGAGAAGGTGTACAACAAGAAGAGGCTGCATTCAGCTCTTGGCTATAGATCTCCAGAACAGTTCGAAGTGGAGGTTGCCTTAAATACTGTTGCTTAACTAACTGTCTACTATCAGGGGTGCAGTCCAAGGGGAATTCATCAGCTGTCAGATTACATGGTATCTTGGTTTTACAGCAGGGATTTCAGGTCAACAGGACGGCTCCAGCCTGGCCACCGTCCGCGTCCCGCTGCGCTGCCCTCCGTTCGCCTTTCGCCGCATGTGGGCGCTATTCTCCGTTGGTATGTGGCAAAGGGGAGCAGGAGGCCGGTCGGACCTGATATTAAGAAAGCTGAAGCTAAATCAACGTATTCTGTTCCTAAGATGATAGTCAATCCCAAGAGCATATAGATATTAAGCATGAGCAATAACCATTGAGATCGAATTGGTGATTTGGTTGCTGGTGAAGTTTGAGGTTTACTTCGATGGAGAGAACTGGTGTGCTCGTGGGATAAGTGCAGGCATATTCACGCAAGGCAAAACGCTTGATGAGCTAACCGAAAACATAAAAGAGGCTACGAGTCTGCATTTTGAAGATATCTTAGAATCTGGCGAAGAGCTAAAGATCCTCTCCATTTCTGAGTTTGAGGTGCAGCCATTTGCAAAAGCGTCCGGTTGTTAGCGGTGAGAAGCTCATCAAAGTACTTGTTTCTCTGGACTACGAGATCGTCCGGCAGAGAGGAAGTCACGTCCGGCTCAAAAAAGTCAACGGTGGCAGGGGACCATAATATCACCATTCCATTGCATGATGAGCTGGCAAAGGGCACGCTAAATGATATTTTGTCTCAAGTATCAGTCTGGAATGGGATTTCCAAGGATGCCTTGATGGAATTGATTCAGCAGTCAAAATAGATGCTTCATCTCACCCCAAGGTCTGCTAGCTAATATGTTAACTGTAGCGGCTGCACACCCTCTGCCCGGCCGCCTCCCGGCGCGTTCGGCACGCCTCTTGCCGCAGGCTGGCGTTCTTGTCCGCTGCCATGTGAGCGAAGGGCAGGAGGCCGGGCGGGCCTGATGCCTGAAGATGCTGGTATTCGGGCAGCTGGGATCTCAGGCGCACAGCAGACCCCGGCCTGGCCATCGTCCGAATCCCGTTGTCCAGCTGTTCGCTCGCCTTTTGCCGCAGGCTAGCATTGCTGGATGTGGCCATGCGGCCGGAGGTGTGCAGCCGGGGTTTAGATTTCCGGCAGGCGTTCCCGCTGAAAGATGGACCTATGCTTCCTCAAACCACTCTTCGCGGCTGATACCGGCTTGCTTTAAAATCTTCTGCAAAAGATCCACGCTGATATCCCCACCATGAGGATTCGGAATGCGTACCTCCAATAGGCCCCGAGACATGTATTCATGATCCGCCCCAGGATAAGGTCCCACAAATCCGAGTCTGCTCATTCGCCTGATAAGCTCGCGTCTCGAAACTGGGACGAGTTTACTCGGCAATGGAAACCGGCTCCGCAGATGCCGTGATAACATGGCCGCCAATGGCGGGTATGGGATGGCCTAGTCTTAGCTTCAATGCGATCCATCCCTCAATTACGCTTTGAAGTTCCCTGCG
The DNA here is from genome assembly GCA_937864385.1 of uncultured Methanosarcinales archaeon. GTDB lineage: Archaea > Halobacteriota > Methanosarcinia > Methanotrichales > Methanotrichaceae > Methanothrix. Next base: position 2,867 of record CALMJN010000095.1, read on the forward strand.
GCACTCTTCAAGGGTCTTGCCCGTGGCCCAAACTCCTTGCAGCTCTGGAACTTCTCCATAAAAAGGCGCACGATCATCGATAATTTCGTAAGTCGCCCTTTCCATAGCTGCCTGGATGTATTCTCCGAACATTATCGTTCTAAAGGACTTGATGAGATTATAGTCTTTCGCTCACTTTGCGGATGCTATCTGGGCCACCGCCGCGTCCCGCCGTCGCCCGGCGCGCTCGGCTCGCCTCTTGCCGCAGGCTGGCGCACCTGTCCGCTGCCATGTGAGCGAAGGGCAGGAGGCCGGGCGGGCCAGATACCTGGAGAGGCTGGTTTTCGGGCAGCCGGGATTTCAGGATCGCAGCGGGCCCAGGCTAGTCCACCGCCCTCGTGCCGCCGACCGCAGGGCTTGCCCTCCGCTTGCCTCTCCCCAAAAGATCTATTATTAGGCAGGTTGATTATTTCATTGGGGCTTGCTATTGAAAGTCAGAGCCGTCATCAAGCTGGTAAAGGAGATGGATGGTTCCTTATAAGAATGAGAGGCAGTCACAGACAGTACAGGCATCATTTTAAAAGAGGATTAGTGACCATATCAGGGAATTTGGATGATGAAGTGCCAAGAGGCACCTTGAATAGCATATTGAAGCAAAGTGGACTTAAGGAGATTGAAAAAGATGACTGAATATCTGATTATCATTGAAAAAGCTGAAAATAATTATGCTGCATATTGTCCAAATTTGCCTGGCGTTATAGCCACCGGTCCAACGAAAAAAGATACCTTGGAGTTGATGAAAGAGGCAATAGAATTTCACCTGGAAGGGCTGAAGGCCGAGCGCCTTAGCATTCCAGAACCAACTACGACTGCGGCTTCGGTGGATATAAGTATTTAAAAGCTTTATTTTTTCTCTTGCTGTCTATCTGAATGAGTGCCGCAAGGCTACATCCAGATTCCGGTTATCATTCGGTTTGCATCTATTGCACTCACTAATTGCCACAACAACTTCCAGGTCTCAGGATTGCGATGATTTCGTTGTTTAGGGCTGGATTGCCAGGCAGATGCTCGCGTTTGGGGGGATGGGAGGCAGGGCGAGCATGATGCCAGAAGAGCGGTATTCGGCAGCCGGGATCACAGCCCACATCAAGCCCTCGGCAGGGCCATCTCTTGCGTCAGCGCCGACCGGCGCTAGGTTCTTCGCTAGTCCATTGTCGTTCGGGCGCTGCTTCCTGCTGCCAGGCGGGCCGGGGGGCTGGAGGGGGCCTGCAGCTATGCAGTCAGAGGGGGCTAGCTTGTCCGACAGGCGGTCGCTTCCGGGGGCTGGAGGCAGGATGGGTCATGATGCTTAAAGACCGTTCCTGCTATAAAAACAAATTATTCAGCAAGACAGCCCCTATGCTGCAACGTATTCTCGGATCTCAACTTGAGCTCCTGTGGTTGCTTTTTTCTCTGCATCTTTAAGTAGCGCGGATGCAACATCTTCATTGATATATGCCTCTCCGCAATTAGGGCAGACCTGAGCTGGCACGCATTTCACAACCATTGTAAAACAACCACGCTCAAAGGTAACTGTAGTTGTTCCGGCCTTTGTAGATGATTTTTTGCAGATAACGCATTTCATTAAATCCTCTTCCTGCATTCCGGGTCCCATTCAGAAGGATCGGGCTCATAGACTGTGATTACTATTTTCTCCTCGTCCAGGCTATTGTTTGCGGCTACAACGTGAATAACACGTCCCATATAACATCCCAATATCAAGCAACTCGGGTAGGGTGTGTCGTCGGGGTATTCTTCAATCATCTCTCCTGTGTCCAGCGCATATCTTACTTCCTCTGCGCTGATATTTCGCTCGAACATCCTCTGGACAGCGTGAAGGCGGAAGGTGATCTTTTCGTTGCTCATAGCCAGCCCATCATAGACTTAACTGGCGTTTCATCCCATAAATCTTTCTCGTTCTAAAACTCCTATGAGCACCAAGGAGGATTCACACGTGGCGGATTAAAATCGAGATTCTCGACTTTGCTATCTCGGCGCAGGCGCGCTCGGCTCGCCTCTTGCCTCGGGCTGGCGCACCTGTTCGCTGCCATGTGAGCGAAGGGCAGGAGGCCGGTCGGACCTGATGTCTGG
>CALMJN010000096.1 GCA_937864385.1 uncultured Methanosarcinales archaeon
TCTGCTCTTCACAGGGATAACATTTATACTGGGAATGATATGCGGATATGCGATGCATCTTACACGCAGCATTGTTGCTCCGGCACTCATACATGCAGGCGCCGACCTGATGATTATAGTACCAATATTTGCCACATATGGAGTTAAATAAAAACTGTTTACCACTTTAAAGACAACAATATGAATACAACACGAACTCTTCTGATTCTATTTCTACCTTGCCTTTCGTTACTTGCAGAGTCACAGTTGCCACCACCTCCTGCACCAACTCCCCGATATCGAGCTGGCAGGAAAGCGCCTCGCCGTCGTAGAAGTAGTAGCTGGCGTCTTCCTGAAAATTCGTCAGCCCGTCCGAGGCCTTCGCCTTGATCCGGAAGACCGGTTCAAGAGAAGATCAGCTTGCGTACCTTCATAGAGGCCAGATCAACAGCAGGAACCACGCCTGCCACCGGCTGAATATTCATCTTCTTCTGAAAATCGGTCTGGGACTGCCAGGTCCCGCTATTGACTACCAAGACGCCCTTGTACCTGGCGATGCCCACGGTATGGACATGGCCGCAGTGCAGAATGGCCGGAGGACGGGAGATGACATAATGATCCTCATGCTCCGGCGCGATGGAGACGCGGCTGCCGTAGATCGGTGAGAGGTGTCGTCTTCTCAGCATCTCAATCATGGCCTTCTCCGGTGCAGCATAGGAGATGCCCGGCAGGCGCAAAACCAGGTCATCTATGCTCCGGCCATGGTAGATCAAGACCGAGATCCCACTCAGCGTCACCCAGGCGGGATTGCCCACAAAGAGCATATCCTCCCGGAAATAGCCGCGAACCTCATCAGGAAGAGATGGCTGGGGCTCGGCCTGGCGCACAATATCATGATTGCCGGGAGATATGATAACCTTAATGTCCTTTCTGATGCCGTTTAGATGCCGGGCCGCCGCCTGATACTGGGCATAGATATCCTTTATCTCCAGGTCCTTTTCCTGGCCGGGATAGATGCCAATGCCGTCCACCAGATCCCCGGCGATGACTATGTAGCGCACCTGAGAGGACAGCCCGGAAGGATCATCATCCTCACCGTTGAGCCAGGAGAGGAAGCTGCCCCAGGCCTCGGCCATGAAGTACCTGCTTCCCACATGCAGATCGGAAAGCAGGAGAGCGCAGCCGCTGCCTTTCTCCAGAGGGGCTGTTTGGCTGGGCATATCCGGCCAGAGCAGGGACTTGACAAAGAGCCTTCCGTTGCCGTCCGAGGTTCCGGTGACGCCTATGACCTCGTCGGTGATGACGAGCCCTGACTGCTCGTAGATCTCTGCATCCTTCTGTATGACTGCAGTAATCAATCCGGTGGGGTCCTCCAGCTCAATCACCCTATTGCCTTTGGCTGTGGTACGCACCTCCATGACCATTCCGATAACTGAGACATCCCGCCCGGCTGTGCTCTTTCCCAGGGACTCGATGGGGCGGGAACTGAGTCTTCTGGATAACATCTCCCGGATCTTGGCGTATCTGTCGCGAAAATAATGCACAAAATCGTTGTAGTCCCCCACACAGGTGGAGCGACCGGTTATATCGCATTTCAGCTCAGCGCATGATTCTACCTGGATGGGAGATGATGCAAAGGAGGACGGCCTGCTTGGGAGATCGGGAGCAGAGATAGAAGACAAGGCCCGACGGTCCTGCTGGATGGCCGAGGCGGCGGAAGAAGAGAGAATGCAAGAGACCTGAGAAGAATCTATCACCGCCACAGATCCATCACTCTGATCCACGATCCGGCGTAATAGCTCATCCTTGCTCCCGGAATAGCCACAGATGATCTTAAGAGCGCCAGGTTCCAGTTGGTAGCCCATCTCGGCAAGCCTCTGCACAATCTCCCGGCCGGGATCATGAACCGGTGCAATCCGACTGCCAGATATGCGCTGCATCGAAAGGAGTATAAGCGCCTACCAACGGATAAAGCTGGTTGATGAGAATCACTGAGTGGTTTGACAATTTGCCTCTTCCCGGCCCGGTCAAGGACATAATTTTCGTGGTGGTGGTGGTAGGAGGAATATCCCTGCTATCCCAATTACTGCTGGGCCTCTGGACTCCAATGGTTGCCGTGGAGTCGGGAAGCATGGTTCCGAATCTCAATATTGGAGATATAGTTGTGGTTCAGGGAGCTTCGCGCACAGATGTGATCCCCTGGGAGGAGGCGGAGAAGACCGGCTATGACGCCTTTAATAATCCCGGCGATGTCATATTATACCGGCCTTACGGAAAAGCCAGCTTCAATCTGCTGGACCAGCTCAAGATGCTCATCGGATTTGCCCCCAGCAAGGAGAAGGCCACCCCCATCATCCATAGGGCGCTTAGATATGTAGAGGCGGGAGATCCCATGTGGGAAGGCGGGCCTGCTGCTCCTTTCTCCGGATACATCACCAAGGGTGATCACAATGAGGTTATCGACCAGATGGCCGGACAGATATTCGGCTCCGCCAATTTGTCTTACATCGATGCCCATAGAGATGAACTCATGGCAGTGGGCAGCGATGTCTATCTGGACAAGAATGTAGGGCTGATCATCTACAAGACGGCAAACGGCACTTTTGTGGGAGAGGGCATCAGCTTTCTGACACCGGTAAAGGAGGAGTGGGTCATAGGAGTGGCCAGGGCCAGGGTCCCACTGGTGGGCTACATCAGGCTTCTGCCAAATATCATAATCGATGAGATCAGGAAGCTGGTGAGCTGAGACGCCCTAAAGCAGTTCTGTCTAAGAGAAGAGATCTATAGTGGTTTCTTGGCCAGCATGGCCCAGTGGTCCTTATGAAAGGGAAGCAGATCCAGGATGTCATACAGCTCCAGGCCTTGTAGCTTTTCCTTCTCCAGGGAGAGGACGGCCTGGGGACTGGCGCTGACATCTACGGAGCGGGTTTTGAGCATAAGGACAAGATCGCCCCCGGGCTTGAGGTACCTAAGGCAATTGATGGATGCGATTTCGGCCTGGTTTCTCTGGGCTACATCCTGGTAGATCATATCCACAGGCTCGAGCATAAATGCATAATCCTCCGGATGGGATGCATCGGCCAGGATGGGCACAATATTCCTGCGCCTCTCACACAGCCGGATCAGATCGCGCATGGCCCGGGGAGAGAACTCTACGGCATAGACCAGGCCGCGGCAGACTATATCGCTGACATGGCTGACAGTAGTGCCTGTGGCCGCTCCCAGGTAGAGGACTCTTGAATCGCGATCCAGCCTGAGGGCTGGCCGGCGGCACTTTAGCAGCAGGGCGGCGAGCTTGGAGCGGAAGGGATCCCAGGATCTATAGCCATCCAGTATACGCTCTCCATAAACCGGCAGAGGATCGTCGCTCTTGCTGGCCAGCCTTCTCTGTCCGTCCAACTCTATGGCTGCCACTCCGGGAATTATCTCCTGGAAATTCATGGCATTTATGCTTCGACTTTGCGGCTAGAGCTCTTTTCCCATAGAGGTGGTGGTGAGCTTGACGTGCTTGACTCCCTTCAGAGACATCATCTTCTCTGCCGCTCTTCTCACATCCTGGCCCTCGCCACGCAGGACGATTACCTCCAGGCAGTTGTCGTGATCAAGATGAACATGCAGGCTGGACTGGATGATGCTCCCCGCCTCATGCTGGATCTCGGTGAGATTGTCCACCAGACCCCTCTGACTGTGGGAGTAGACCAGTGTGATCACTCCTACCCTCTCTCCCTGCACATCGCTCATCCACTCATAATGGACGATGTAGTTGCGGATGGCATCCCGGATGCCCTCCGAGCGCGACGAATAACCGCGCTTCAAAATGATCTCATCAAAGCGGGAGAGCAGCTTCTCCGGCAGAGAGACCCCGATCCTCATTAATTCCTGTTCCATATATAATCGCAGTGGTATCCAGATGTTATTTAGTAATAAGCTTAATGGCGAAAAATGGCAAAATCAATCTGATAGAGCCCGAAGAAACTGTAGAGTCCCGAAGAAACCACAAAGGCTATCCCCCTGGGAGAAGACAAAACGCACTGGTATGTCTGATATTGCCTTCATCGGAGAGAGCAGCTTTCTCTATCAGAAGCTGTTCGCAGAAGCCGGGGTGAGCTACCAATTCGTCTCTGCCGATCTATTGGGCAGCCCTTTCCTGCCCAGGTTCAAGGTGATCATCATTCCCACCGGATTTGCCAATCCCCTCTACTCCAAGGCCCTTGCCGGCCTGCAGAGGGCCAGCTCCAGAGTCGCCGATTTTGTGAGAGGGGGAGGGATTTTGACTGTATTCGGCCCCATGGTGGCTGAGCACAGATACGACTGGCTGCCTCTGCCTCTGGAATATGTCTGCGAGCTGGGCTCTCAGAGCATAGGCCTATCCAGTCATGAATGCACCTGCATCCTCTGCACCAGCACCCCGGAATGCGATGGATTTCTCATTCCCGGCCAGGGATTTGAGACGGTTTTAAAAGACGGAAAAGGCAGAGCCGTCTTGGTGGCGGGCAGGCTTGGAGAGGGGCTGATCCTGGCCACATCAGTTCATGAATTCCCCTCTGTAAAGTTCATGCGATGGGCGGTAAGCCGGGCCAAAGAGGCAAAGCTGTAGGGGGTCCGGACTGTGACTGAAGAAGAGCAGGAGCATGTTTCAGATGACAGGGGCCTGATCATCAGGAAAAAGAGCAGGCTGCGGCGGGAGATAGAAGATGTGCTCCAGCAAAAGGGAATCTCGGTAGAGAGCCGGATAACCATAATAAATCTGGATAGCAAGGAGTCCTTTTATTTCGATGATTATGCTGGAGCCATGCAGTTCATGAAAGGAAAAAAAGGCAGATGGTACCTGGCCACCCCTGGGATTCGCAGACCTTGACGGCCTCAGTCCGCTGAAATTTCGCATTTCACGGGGCTTATCAGGCCACTAAGCTTTCCCGCTAGGGCTTGATGCCGAACTCCGGCAGCATCTCTCTGGCCGCCTCCCGGGCCTGCTGATGCTCTCGCAGGAACCTCTCTATCCTCTCCGCCACATCCTTTTTGCATGTTCCGCACATGCGCCTGCCGGAGCGGCAGGCCGCATCCAGCTCTAAAAGCTCTTTGTCATCGTCGGAGAGGTGGAAGACCAGAAACTCATAGATGGAGCACTTCTCCGGCTCGCCGCCCAGCTTCTTCTGCTCGGCCAGGCTCTGCCTGCCGCCGGTGATGGCCCGCATGATCTTCCTGCCCGCCTCTCTGGGCTCCTCGGTGAGGGCGATGTGGCTCTCCGGCTTGGAGGAGGACATCTTTCCCCCCGTAAGGCCGGTCATGAAGCGGTGGTAGAGGGAGGCGGGGGGCATGAAGCCGTAATGGCCCTGATCCGTCTCCAGTTTTATAATCAGGCTCTCTATCTTCTCCAGCAGGGCAGCCAGGCCAGCATCGTCCTGGATTTGAATATCTGTGAGATCTAAATGCTCCTCGTATCTTTTAACCTTGCCCACGGCAAGATCCTTCAGGGCTGCTTCCGCCGCCTGCATCAGCTCCGGGCTGGCCGCTTTTCCCCTGATGCTGATGTATCCCTGCCGCGGCTCCACCAGGAACTTTCTCATGCGGTAGGCCAGGTCCCGGGTGAGCTTGATGTGGGGGTCCTGATCCGCTCCCACGGGGATGACCACCGGCTTGGGGCCGCCGAACTGCTTCAGTTGGGGGTGGAGGATGTCGGCGCTCTGGGCCATGACGCTCTGCATATGAGAGATATGGGTCTCCCCGGAGAAGCCATAGATGGCGCTGACCTCGGAGAAATTGGCCTCGCTGCCCAGCTCAAAGGCCAGGTCTCTCATAGGACAGTTCTCCGACTGGAAGTAGATGTGGCTGCCCTCCTTGGGGGCAAAGCCGAGGGCGATGAGGCTGAGGATGTACTCGTTGATGCCGATGGCCTTGCACCTATCCCAGCTCACCCCCCGCACGGCATGGGCCTCCATATCGGCGACGGCGGCATAGGCGTCGCCGCCCTGCTGCTGGTGCCAGATGATCTCATTCATGACCATCATATGGCCGAAATGGGCTCTGCCGGAGGGCATGAAGCCGCTCATCACCGCAAAGGGCTCATGCCTTTTCATGGCGGCAAGGACCGGCTCGTAGCCCCGGTGGCCGAAGATGATCTTGCGCCGCATATAGGGGTGGGGATGCTCAAGCTGGCTTAAGATCGAATCGAAGTTGGAGATGCCGAACTCCACAAAGAGCTTGCTGTAATCGTCTACATGCACTGCGCCCCAGGGATCAAGCTTCAATTCCATGGATCAAGAGCAGTGAAAACAAGGTATATCTATCCTTTGTCTTTGCCTTCTTTGCCCGGCCCATCTGTCTCATATTTGCATCTATCTCATATTCGGTTCAGGCCATAGTTTAATAGCCATGCATTCCACTTTCCAGGACGAAATGGAGAAGAAAAAGGTTGCAGATTGCATTGCTCTTTTGGAGAAGGAGTACGGCATTCCCCGTCCGGATGAGGAGGACCCCGTGGATCTGCTGGTCAAGACCATACTCTCCCAGAACACCAGCGACGCCAACAGCCTGCCGGCCTTTGCCCGGCTGAAGAGGGCCTTTCCCGACTATGAGTCGCTTCTGAGAGCGCCGGATGAGGCAGTGGCGGAGAGCATTCGCAGGGGGGGCCTGGCGGAGATCAAGGCCAAGCGGATAAAGGCGGCCCTCAAAAAGATCAAGGAGGAGCAGGGAGAGATCAGCCTGGCCTCTTTGGCCGGCATGAAGAAGGAGCAGGCCATGGAATATCTTCTCCGCCTGCCTGGGGTGGGGCCCAAGACGGCGTCGATTGTGCTTCTCTTTGCCTTTGGCATGCCCTTCCTGCCCGTGGACACCCATGTCTTCCGCCTCTCCCAACGGCTGGGGCTCGTCGAGGAGAAGGCCAATCCGGAAAAGGCCCAGAAGATGCTGGAACGAATAGTACCGCCGGACAAGTACATCTCCTTTCATCTCAACCTGATCCGGCACGGCAGAGAGGTCTGCCATGCCCGCGGGCCCAGGCACGAGAAATGCTGTCTGCAGGGCTGCTGCCACTATATGCAAGGCCAAAAGGCTTAAATGATAGTAAGACTACCCCCCTATCCGCGCTCCTGTAGTGTAGCTCGGCCAATCATGAAGGACTCTCACTCCTTCGACTCGGGTTCAAATCCCGACGGGAGCATCTAATTATAAGCAAGATCTTTTCGGGGATTCAACACCATTAATCTGATAACGGCAAGCCTGAGGATATCCTGGAAGCTAATCGCTCTATATTGGATGTAAAATATAATATAAATTAAGTTAAAAATTATTGTCTCTAATACCACC